>VGIY01000053.1 GCA_016867695.1 Candidatus Eiseniibacteriota bacterium
GCCCCGCCCCCCGCGACCCGCGCGCCCGCCGCACCGCGTGCGCTGCGCTCGCCAGCCTCGCGCTGCTCCTCGTTCTCGGCGCGCTCGCCGCGGCGGCCCCCGCCGCGCGCGCCGCCGGCGCCGGCGACGGCGAGGAAGGGTCCCTGACGGGCGCCGCGTTCCTGGCCGCGAGCGCCCCGGGCGCCGCGCGAGGCGAGCCTCTCGCCATCCGCGTGCCGGCCGTCGACCGCGCGCTGGCCGACCGGCTCGAGCGCGAGGGCCTCGACATCGCCTACCGGGGCCGGGACTACATCGAGGCGCTCGCCCGCCCGGCGGACTTCGAGCGCCTGGAGGCGTTCGGCCTGCGCTGGGAGCCGCTCGAACGCGACCTCTTCCCGGGCGGGCGCGCCGTCTCGCGCGAGGGCAACCTCGATCCGCAGTACCACACCTACCTGGAGATGCTCGCCGAGCTGCAGCAGCTCGCCGCCGATTACCCGGGGATCTGCCGCCTCTACGACATCGGCGACGCCGAGAGCCGCCACTGGAGCTGGGTCAACTACTCGCACGAGTACGACATCTGGGCGCTGCGCATCTCGGACAACCCCGGCATCGACGAACCCGAGCCCTGCATCGTCTACGACGGCCGCCACCACGCGCGCGAGCCGGTCTCGACGGAGATCGTGCTCGCCATCGCGCGTCACCTCTGCCAGAACTACGCCAGCGACCCCGAGATCGCCTTCCTCGTCGATCACAGCGAGATCTGGTGCGTGCCGATGGTCAATCCCGACGGGCACCAGTGGGTCGAGGATGTCGACGTCTGGTGGCGCAAGACGCTCTGGGACCACGACCAGGACCACCTGGTCGAGAGCTACGAGGGCATCGATCCCAACCGCAACTACGACTGGCACTGGACGCTCGACGCCTGGAACAGCGAGACCTACGGCGGGCCCGCCCCCTGGAGCGCGCGGGAGGTGGCGGCGATGCGCGACCTGCACCTCGCCCACCGCCCGGCGATCAACCCGAGCTTCCACAGCTACGGCCGCGAGGTGCTCTATCCCTTCGGCTACGGCGTGCAGCCCGAGCCCGCGGTGACCGAGATCGCCGGCCAGTACGCGAGCCAGATCGGTTACAACCTCTATCAGTCGACGACCGCCCACGGCTCGTCCAAGGACTGGGCCTACGGGGCTCTCGGCAGCGCCTCTTTCACCGTCGAGACGGCGACCACCTTCATCCCCGGCGGCGCGGCGATGGAGGCCGAGGTGGCCCAGATCCTCCCCGGCAGCCTCTGGCTCGCGCAGCGCCTCCACGGCGCCTCGGTCCGCGGCGTCGTCGTCGACTCCCTGATCGGGATTCCGCTGGCGGCGACGATCCACATTCCCGAGATCCAGGGCGTCTACGGCGGCGGGGAGCTGCAGGACATGCGCACCGAAGCGGCCACGGGATTCTTCTGCCGCATGCGCCCGCAGGCCTCCTCCGCGATCACGCTCCAGGTCGGCGCCGAGGGCTATCACGGCAAGAGCCTGCAGGTGACGACCGGGGGAACGGCGCCGACCGAGGTGCGGATCGAGCTCGTCCCGCTCTCGGCCGACAACGGCGTGCTGGCCGGCACGGTGATCAACGAGACCGCGGGCGGCGCACCGCTCGCCGGGGCGACGATCGCCGTCCTGCCCGACGGGCCGAGCTTCGCCAGCGGCCCCGACGGCGCCTACATCGGCTACGTGCCGCCCGGCACCTACACCGTCGAGGCGAGCGCCCCCGGCTTCGCCGCCGCGTCCGCGCCGGGCGTGGCCATCGTCGTCGGCGAGACGACGACGGTCGACTTCGCGCTTGCCGACATCGCCCCGCCGGAGATCTCGGGAACGACCGATCACCCGAGCACGAGCGATCCCGTCGGGCCCTACGCGATCGCGACGACGATCATGGACGCCAGCGGGCTCGCCGAGGCCCAGCTCCGCTACCGCGTCGCCGGCGAGGCCTTCACCGAGGCGCCGCTCGCGCCGCAGGGACAGGACCGCTACGCGGCGGCGATCCCGGGGCAGCCCTACGGCTCGCGGATCGAGTACTACGTCTACGCGCGCGACCCGGGCGGGCACAGCGCCGTCGATCCGCCGGGCGCCCCGGCCGAGCTCTACGCCTTCCGCGTCGCGCCGGAGGTCGTCCTCTTCGACGACGCCGTCGAGGCGGGCGCGCCCGGCTGGGCGCACGGGGTGGTCACGCCTGGATTCGCCGATCAGTGGCACGTCTCGACCGCGCGCAACCACACGCCCGGCGGGCTTCACAGCTGGAAGTGCGGCGACAGCGGCTCGGGCACCTACGCCAGTCTCCTCGACGCCGGATTGACGACGCCGGAGATCGAGCTCTCCGAGCAGAGCAGGCTCGTCTTCTGGCACTGGATCGACGCCGAGACGAGCAGCGCCTACCCGGGCCAGGCCTACGACGGCGGGCTGATCGAGATCTCCACCGACGGCGCGAGCTGGACGCAGGTGACGCCGCTGGGGGGCTACTCCCACGTCTGCCGCACCGGGAGCAACCCGGGGCCCTTCCCCGCGGGGACGCCCCTCTTCTCGGGGGCGCACGACTGGGAGGAGGTGGCGGTGGATCTGGCCGCCTACGCCGGCCCGGCGCGGGTGCGCTTCCGCTTCGGCAGCGACGGCGCCGTGTCCCGCGAGGGCTGGTACATCGACGACGTCGTCGTCACCGGGCTCGAGACGGCGTCGGCGGCGCCCTTCGGCGAGCCGGCGCTCTCCGCGGGGCGCGGCTCGCTGCGCTGCGCGCCGAGCCTCGTCGCCCGCGGCCGGGCGGCGCTGCTGAGCTACGAACTGGCCCGGCCGGCCGCGGCGAGGCTGCGGATCGTCGACCCCTCCGGCCGCCTGGTGCGCACGCTCGCCGCGCGCGAGCCGGCCGCGTCGGCCGCGCTCCTGTGGGACGGCCGGGACGCCTGCGGGCGCCTCGTGCCGAGCGGCGTCTACTGGGTGAGCCTGAGCGCGCCCGGCGCGGGCGCGGCGCCGGGAGGCGTCGCCCGCGCGAGGGTGGTCGTCCTCGACTGATCACCGGGCTCCCCCGGGGAAGGCTCCTGGGAGATGCCCTTCCCCCCCGCCTCTCGATCGAGTAGGCTCCCGTCTTCGTTGCCCGACACGCAGCCACCCGCACGGGAGGAGACATGGACCGCGGCCCCGCGCCCCGCATCCCGATCTGGTGGATGGCCTTCGGCTACTTCGCCTGCTACTGGCCCTACAGCGGGCTCGTCCGCGCCACCGCCGACGGGATCCTCCCCGGGCTCTCGGGCGAGCTCAAGGGGCTGACACTGCAGCCGCTCCAGGTCGCCTCGTCCCTGGTCTCCATGTTCCTCTTCATCACCCTCATCGGGTGGTGGAAGTACCCGGGGCGCCGGAGCGTGCTCGGGGCGCGGATTCCCTTCCCCTCTCTCTGGACCGCGCTGTCCGGCGTCTGCACGGCGCTGGTCATCGTGACGACGAACCTCGCCTACACCTTCAGCGGCGTCTCGATCGTCTTCGTGATGCTCCTCATGCGCGGCGGCGTGCTCATCCTCGGGCCGATCGTCGATGCCCTCAACCGCCGCCGGGTGCGCTGGTTCTCGGCGACCGGGATGATGCTCAGCCTCGCCGCCCTGGTCGTCGCCTTCGCCGAGAAGGGGGGCTACGCGATCTCGATCCTCTGCGCGATCGACGTCGCCGTGTATCTGCTCGCCTACTTCGTCCGCTTTCAGTTCATGAGCCGGATCGCCAAGTCCGCCGACGCGGCGCGCAACGTCCGCTACTTCGTCGAGGAGCAGATGGTGGCGACGCCCTTCCTCGTGGCCCTGCTGGCGCTCTTCGCCCTGCTCGGCCGCGGGGAGATGGCCGAGCAGGTGCGCGCCGGCTTCGTCGGACTGCCCGCCGGCGCGATTCCCTACGTCGTGCTGGCCGGCATCTTCTCGCAGGGCACCGGCATCTTCGGCACGCTGATCTTCCTCGATCGCCGCGAGAACACCTTCTGTATCCCGGTGAACCGCTCCTCGAGCGTCCTCGCCGGCGTCTTCGCCTCCTTCACGCTCGCCCTGCTCTTCGGGATGCGCGTGCCGAGCGCCTACCAGCTTGCCGGCGCGGCCCTGGTCATCCTGGCGATTCTCGTCCTCAGCCTCCCCGGCGTTCTGGCCCAGAGGCGGCGGGCACCAGCGGCAGCGTCACGATCCTGATCGACAGATCCATCGCCTTACCACCCTCCACCGCCACGCTCCGCGAGAACTCGGTACGTCCGTCCGGGATGCCGCTTGCGCAGGTGGTGCTAGCCCAAGTAGTTCCTTCTCAGGATCACGGTGACGGACTGCTCCCCGCTCAACCACAAGCTCTCCCCCTCCGGGGCAGGGAATCACCGTGCCGACAGGTGGCAACACCTGATCAGGGCCAGCGGTCCATACCATCATCCCGTCAGGTGCCCGAAGGCCAATGAGCTTGGCCGGGTCTCCCTCGACCACTCCATATGCAGGGACATCCTGAGTGACTACACTCCGAGCCTTGACCCTCGCGTAGTCACCAACGGACAGACCACGTCGCACAATGGCGAGGCTTCGGTCATCCGACCGCCTGCTCCGGGCCTGGCTTCCCGCGTCCGGCCAAGGTGGCAGGACGCCCTGGGCTTCGTGAAGCCCGAGACCGTGATCCGGTGCAGTGATGCGTGGGGCCATGCAGCGACTCGGGAGACAGCGGCGTGGCCGGTGCGCTGGGCGGCTGCCTCGTCAGTCACGAGATCCCCATCTCGTCGCCCCGCCGCCGCTGGAGCGCCGCAAGGGTTTCTCCAATCCAGTCCTGGTGTCGTCCCTGCGCGGCCAGCAGGAACAGGACGTGGGCCGTCCTCAGGGCGGCGATGCGGCGAGCCTCGGTGTGAACGCGCAGCGCGTACACCATGCGCCTTGCGAACGCCGCACGCGGCTCCCTCGGGAAGTGCTGGTAGATCAGGAGCGAGCAAGCGGAGCTTCCCGTCCGAACCGCCATCGCCCGGCGTCAGCATCCACTCCCGCGCCCTCGTCGGCGCGCGGCAAACGCCGGGCGTGGTTCGCCCGAAGGCGGGCTGGGGAACTGCAGAGTGACGCCGAGGGCATCCTCCACCTCGAACAGGTCTTCGATGAATCGCTCGCCGATGTAGATCCACCCGGCCGTCATCTCGACCGCCCTCTCCTCCAGGTCGAAGCGGAAGCCCTCGGCTTCTCGAGCCTGTCGATAGTCGGGGTCAGCGATCGCCCGTTCCCAGAAGTCCAGCAGCGTCTCCGGATGATAGTGCGATCTGGCCAGTGGCGGGTAGCCCCATCGGCGCTGCTCGTTCGCCTCGAGAAGCCACAGGAATCGGATGGGGAAGAGCCGATCCTGGCTCAGGTCCCGGCAGCGGCGTTCGGCGAACTCGACTTCCCGCCCGAGGCAGTCGGGGATGGGGAGCGGCGCGATGGGCAGGATACCTCGCCGGAAGCGCTCGTAGTCCCCGCTCTCCAGAGCCTGCAGTGACGACTGGAGCCAAAGGCTCATCCTAAGATCTCCGACGCGTCACGCCCCCAGTCCCGCCCCGCTGAGCGCGCCGATGGGCCGTGCTCCGCGAAGACCCGGTATGTCCATCCGGGATCCCACTTCCTAAGGCCGTGCCAGCATCCCGCCCCATGCGCATGCTCATTGTAGCCCTCTCCCGGCCCTGCGGGCAGCTCTGATATGACCAGCCGCCTGGCGCACACCGGGTCCGAGAGCGGCCATCCGGCCATCGGAGTTCGCCAACCGTCCCGCTCGGGCTCCGATCGTGACACCTGCGTTCACCACTCCCTGCCCCGAGAGAGAGAGAAGGAGAGAATCCGGCGGCCATAACGCCCAGCCAGGCCCGTCGCGGTGAACAGCCGGAGAGCGACGACCCTGAACCAGAGAACGCCGCTCCAGCCTCACAATCGCATGACCCAGCGCGTGTTGGCCTTATGGCGAGACCCCGACGACTCTCGCCGCCGGGGTCTTCGTCAACCTCTCGCGCCACGCGGGTTCGTCGCGCGATCTCTCGGCTCCCCGAACGAGACAGTCTACGAACCATTCTCCGCCCTTGGAGCCCGTCGACTCCGTCGTCTTCTTCGAGGAAGGAGAATCGCCGGATTGTCCTCGGCCAGCGCGGCCAGCGGTGCGACACGCACGCGATCTGTCAGGTCGTAGACCGTACTCCCCGGATAGAGAACCGTGAGTTGGTCCAGAGCAAGATCGTCCAGCGCGATGCGCATTGAAGGAGTCAGCCGCGGAGCATCTTGCCGCTTCACCTCGACGCCGATCCGTCGGCCCTGCCGCATGAGCAGAAGATCGAGCTCGGCGCCCGTGTGCGTGGCCCAGAAGTACGCTTGGCTGGGCCTCGCGACCCTCAGGACCTCTTCGATCGCGTACCCCTCCCAGGAGGAACCGCTCTTGGGGTGGGACAATAGGTCCTTCTCGGTGGCGATTCCCAGCAATTGGTGCAGCAGGCCGCTGTCGCGGATATAGACCTTGGGCGACTTGACCTGCCGCTTCTTGAGATTCTCGTGCCAGGGCGGAAGCTGGCGGACGACGAAGAGGTCGCTCAGCAAGTCAAGATACCGCCGCACCGTAGGTTGGCTCAGGCCGAGGGATCGTGCAGGCTCAGCCGCGTTCCAAATGCCCCCGTGGTAGTGCGCGAGCATCGTCCAGAAGCGCAGCATCGTCGTGGCGGGGACCTGAACGCCAAGCTGCGGGAGGTCGCGCTCCAGGAATGTCTGCGTGAACTGATTCCGCCAACGGATGCTGTCGCTCTCCGAGCGGGCCAGGTAGGACAGAGGGAAACCTCCCCTCCGCCAATGACGCGCCAAGGCTTCCGCCCCTAGCTCCGGCAATCCGAATCCCGTCATCGCAATCGTCTCGATCCGTCCCGCGAGGGATTCGGAGGATTGACGGAGGAGCCCCGGCGAAGCGCTGCCAAGAATCAGGAAGCGCGCCCGGAGAGGCCGCCGGTCCGCCAGTACGCGCAGAATGGGGAAGAGATCCGGACGCCGCTGTACCTCGTCGACCACCACGACTCCCCGCAGTGGTCGACGGTCTTGTCGTCCGGGAAAGGTCCTTCCTCTGCATCCCGAAGACTGCATCAGCTTGTTGCTGCTGGACTTGTCCGTCAGGCGCGACGGCCCGATTGGCCCGCCCGAGATCGCGCTTGCCATCCGACACGCTGCTCGTCCACGCTTGGGTCAAGCAACAGATCCGGGAAGCCACCGCCTGGGATCAGATCCCACGCTTCCTGCTTCACGACAACGACGGTGTCTGCGGTCAGTTCGGAAGGCCCGTCCATGTCGAGCGCGCTGGCGGGAAGCGCAGCTACCGCTGTCATCTCGAGCGCTGGCTGGACGAGGTCATGGGGATCGAGGGGTTGCCGATCCCGTTCGGGGCGCCGAATGCCTCGCCTCACGTCGAGAGGTTCATGCGCACGCTGCGGGAAGAGGCTCTGAACCACTTCCTCTTCCTCGGCGAGGGTCACGTCCGCCGGGTCGTTCGCGAGTACGTCCGCTACGACAACGGGGCAAGGCCTTCGCAGGCGATCCATGGGATCCCGGAGCCGTACCCAGAGCTGAAGCAGCCGCCGCCATCGAGTGGAAGGCTCGTGGCTCTGCCCGTCCTCGGCGGCGTCCTGCACGACTACCGCCTCGTAGCCTGAGTCGGCGTCAGTCCAGAGACCCGACCCCCTCGCACTCACCGGCACCAGTGCGCCCTATCGAGCCCAACCCGCCAATCGGACTTCAACACCAAGCGAGACGCGGGGTTTTCGGCCTCCATCACGATCGGCGTCCGGCGCCCCACGCCAGCCTGACCGAGTCATGGATCGGCCCGCGCTGCGCGGGGATGGGGTTCTCGCGGACTGCGGCTGACAGCTTGCAGACATGCGTATGCATACGCACAAGGGGACTCTCCACGTCCCCTTGTGCGTATGTTGTTGCAAGTCGCGGGGGATTCCGGTATCCTGCGGTGCGCGGACCCAAATGCAGAAGGGCCGCAGGAGGTCCCGTCTTGCCTAGAGATCCGCAGGATCTGCATCGCACCCTCGGGGAACTCGTCGATGCCCACCAAGCCGGTGGCCGCTATGTGGTGACGCGCGCGGAGGCTGGCCGGGCCCTCGGCGTCTCCGATGAGGCCCTCAAGAAAGCAGTCCAACGCTTGGTGGCTAAGCGTCGCCTCGCCGTCCCCCGACGCGGGTTCTTCGTCATCGTCCCCGTTGAGTACCGCCAGGCCGGAGCGCCACCGCCGAGCTGGTACATCGACGACCTGATGAAGTTCTCCGGCCGGCGGTACTACGTCGGCCTGCTGAGTGCCGCGGCGCTACAGGGCGCGGCCCACCAGCAGCCACAGGAGTTCCAGGTCGTCGCCGATGGACAGCTCCGTCCGGTCACGGCAGGTCGGGCACGCATTCGGTTCTTCCGCAAACTCCACATCGAATCGACCCCCATCATGAGCATGAAGACGGAGACCGGGAAGATGCACGTGTCCACCCCCGAGGCAACCGCCCTTGACCTAGTCCGGTATCTCAAGGGAGCCGGCCACATCGGCCATGTCGCCTCGGTACTGGCCGAGCTGGCGGAGAGGATGGACGCCTCGCGGCTCGCCGGGCTGGCGAGGCTCGAGGGCGACCTGCCCAGCGCTCAACGCCTCGGCCATCTTCTCGATGCGGTCGCTGCCAGCAAGGTCGGGACGTCCCTCGCGACGTGGATCGCGGAGCGACGGCCGCGCTTCGTTTCTCTGCGGTCGGATCGCTCCTCCAAGCACGCCACCAAGGACGAACGGTGGCGGGTGCTCGTCAACGAGAAGATCGAGATCGAGGCGTGATCCCACGCGCCCACATCGCGGCATGGCGCTCCGCTGCACCCTGGGCCACTGATGCGCAAGTGGAGCAGGACCTCGTCATCTGCAGGGCGCTCACCGACCTGTATTCGGAAGAACTCCTGGCTCGCGAGGCCGCATTTCGCGGAGGCACGGCTCTCCACAAGCTTCACTTCGACTCTCCGGCCCGCTACTCCGAAGACATCGACCTCGTCCAGGTCAATGCTGGGCCGATCGGTCCGGTGATGCAGGCGGTACGAGTCAGGCTGGACTCGTGGCTCGGATCGCCGCAGTGGAAGCAAGGTCAGGGCCGCGTGACCTTGTACTACCGCTTCGAATCGGAGACCCGTCCCGTCACCCCACTCAGATTGAAGGTGGAGATCAACACCCGTGAGCACTTCTCCGTCCTCGGTCTCCGTCGTGTGTGCTACCAGCTGAACAGCCCATGGCATGCCGGAGCCGGCGACATACTCACCTACGAGCCCGAGGAGCTGCTGGGCACCAAGCTGCGGGCCCTCTATCAGCGCAAGAAGGGGCGGGACCTCTTCGACCTATCGGAAGCGCTCGCCCGCCTGACCGGACTCGACGCCGGGAAGGTGGTCGTTTGCTTCACGCGCTACATGGAGCACGACGGCCGACGCGTCACCCAGAGGCAGTTCGAAAGAAACCTCGCGGAGAAGATCCAGGACGAGGCCTTTCTCGGTGGCGGACCGCCCCTCCTCGCCCTCGGCGTCACATTCGATCCTGTGGTGGCGCTCCACCAGGTGCAGGACACCCTCATCTCACGCCTGCCCGAGGGCGCGACCCGGAAGCGGAAGCCCCGCAGGCCGTAGCCTGACGCGGGGTGCCGGCTCCCCCACTGGACAGCTCGGGGGAGTCCTTGCAGCCATCCTCTCCCGCGTGCGCGCAGGACTCTCTTCGTACCCTTGCCCACATCGCTCGCTGCTGCTGCCAGTCCGGGACAATGGCGATCGGCCGAAGCTGTCGCTCGGTCGGGGCCTCCCGGCCCACGGCCGTCCTCGAAAAGAAGAGGATCTCCTCCTGGATCGCCGGCGCCAGGTCGAGGGCCATGATCTGCGAGATGCGCGCGCGTCACGCCGCCGAGCCGTGCCAGGTCGGCGTGGTCGCGGACCTCGCTTCGATGGATGGGGTTTTCGCGGACTACGGGATGTGACGACGGCGGATGTGACGAAGGCGGATGGATGCCCCAGGATGCCCTAGAAGGAATCCCCTGCGCCAGTCGGGGGGGGCGCCGGCCGCTCCAGGAAGAGCGTCTGCGTCGGATAGGCGAACTCGATGCCCTCGGCGGCGAAGGCGCGGTGGATGGCCAGGTTGATCGCCTGCTGGACGTCCATGTAGGCGCCGAACTCCGGGCGGGTCATCCAGTAGACGACCTCGAACTGGAGCGCGAAGTCGCCGTGGGCCTTGAAGTGCGCCCGCTCGAAGCGCGCCAGCTCCTGGCTCTCGATGATCCCGCGCAGGATCCCCGGGATCCGCTCCAGCTTCTCGACCGGCGTCTGGTAGGTCACGCCCAGGGAGAAGAGGATGCGCCGCTCCGTCATCCGCTTGTAGTTGCGGATGCGGCTGCGCAGCAGGTCGGCGTTGGAGAAGATGAGCTGCTCGCCGGTGAGGCTGCGCACACGCGTCGTCTTGACGCCGACGTGCTCGACGGTGCCCATGAACTGGTCGATGACGACGTAGTCGCCGATCACGAAGGGCTTGTCGAGGGCGATCGACAGCGAGGCGAACAGGTCACCCAGGATATTCTGCACCGCCAGGGCGATGGCGATGCCGCCGATGCCCAGTCCGGCGACGAGCGTCGTGATCTCGATGCCCAGGTTGTCCAGCGCCAGCAGGAGGATGAACACCCAGAGCCCAAGCCGGACGACGAACGACACCGCTCCGAACGCCGTCGCCGCCCCCGGGTCCTCTTGCAGGCGGGCGCGCACGTAGTGCTTCCGGGCAAAGTCGATCGCCCGGCCGCCCCACAAGGCGACTTGCAGCAGGAGCGCCAGTACGACCACCTTGGGAATCAGGCGCTCCGCCGTCTCGGGCAGATCGATCGCCTGCGAGCCGGCGGAGACGGCCAGCACGGCGATGAAGAAGACGCGCGTTCCGCGCAGGATGTGGATGGCCAGGTCGTCGAGCTGCGTGCTCGTCTTCGAGGCCAGCCGCGAGATCTGGCGCAGGACGACCGTCTTGATCACCCAGAGGGCGGTCCAGACGATCGCGGCGATCCCGATCGCGGCGACCCAGTCGCGCAGGCTGTTGCCGTAGAAGGCGGCGTCGGCGGGCTGCATGGCTCCCTCCCGGCGGCCGGGGAAAGGCGGCCGCGCATGCTTCGCGTATAGCGGGCGGCGCGCGGGAATGCAACGGCCTACGGCGGGCGCGTCCCGTTCAGAGGCTCGCCTTGCCGGTCATCTCCTCGATGTCGAGCCGCAGGACGGCCACGCCGCCGGTCCAGCGCGGATCCGCCAGGAAGCGCGTCCTGACGGGATCGGGGTCGGGCTCGTGGTGGCGGATGAGGACGTCCATGGCGTGGCGCTTCTCCAGCTCGTCGGTGACGATCGACAGCGGGCCGCGCAGGACCACCGAGCGGTAGCGATGGCTGCACTCGCCCGGCGCGTAGCCGCGATCCTCGACGACCGTGGCGCAGGCGCGCGGATGAGCGCGGATGAAGTCGAGCTTCTGCCCCTCCGGCGCGGCGTGGAAGTAGAGGCAGTTTCGCTGCTCGTCCAGACCGTGGTTGAGGGTGACGACGTAGGGTTCCCCGTCGCGGCAGAGGGCGAGGGCCGCGAACCGCCCCTGCCGCAGCAGGGCGTGAAGCTCCCGCGACTCCTCGATCGCCCGGTCCTTCCTCCGCAGGTGATAGGCGTCCACGATGCCTCCGGTGTCGGCTGCGGATCGATCCCCACGACCGGACCGCTAACCCAACACGACCCTACCACTCCGCGGGGCGGTTGTCGCTAGGC
>VGIY01000054.1 GCA_016867695.1 Candidatus Eiseniibacteriota bacterium
GGATTGGCGGCGCTGCCCCGCGAGCACCTCCTCGGATTGCGGCTCATGCCGGGGGCCCTGCCTGACGCGGTCGAAGTCCCGCCCGGCGCCGAGCGCGAGGCCGCCGCGGCGCGGGCGCTCGGCGAGGTGCTGCTCTTTCGCCGCGCCGCCGACCACGCCGGCCTCGGATTCGCGGTGGCCGACGTCCAGGGGCGGCTTCTCTACGCCAACGACACCCTCTGCCGCATGTACGGCGAGGCGTCGGCGGGGGCGGTCGTCGGCCGGGCGATGGCCGACTACCTGCCCGAGGCCTCGCGGGGCGGCTTCCCGATCGCCATGCTCGCCCCGGCGCTGCGCGAGGGCCGCTGGGTCGGCGAGCTGGCGATCCTCTCCCGCCAAGGCGTCGAGACCCCGGCGATCCAGACGCTCTTCACCGTGCCCGACGAGCGGGGCCGTGCGCCCCACGTGGCCGCCCTCGTGCTCGACATCACCGAACGCAAGCGCGCCGAGACGGCGCTCCGCCAGAGCGAGGAGGCCTTTCGCACGGTCGCGGAGAGGGCGCTCGCGGGGCTGCTCGTGCTCGACGGCGCGGGCCTGCCCCTCTACATGAACCCCCGCGCCGAGGAGATCACCGGCTACTCCCTGGACGAGTTCCGACGCCTCGGACCGATGCCGAACCTGCATCCCGACGACGCCGCCCGGGTCATCGGCTACGCCCGCGCCCGGGCCGCGGGCAGGCCCGCCCCCACCGAGTACGAGATGCGCATCGTGCGCCCCGACGGCGCGATCGCGACGCTCCTCGTCTCGGCGTCGAGGACGACCTGGCACGGCGTCGCGGCGAGCTTCGCCTTCTTCGCCGACGTCACCTGGCGCAAGCAGGCCGAACGGGCGCTGCGGGAGTCGGAGGAGAAGTACCGCGAGCTGGTGGAGGGCATCGAGGAGATGATCTTCTCGCTCGATCGCCGGGGAGCGCTCACCTATGCCAGCCCGGCGGTCGAGCCGCTCTCCGGCTACACGGCCGCGGAGGTCGAGGGCCGGCACTTCTCGCTGTTCGTCGACCCGGCCGATCTCCCGCGACTGGGCGACCAGGTGCGCCGCCTGCTCGCCGGAGAGGTCCCCGGCCCCTCCGAGTACCGCCTCCTGCGCAAGGACGGCTCGCGGCGCTGGGTGCGCAGCTCCTCGCGGCCCATCCTCCGCGAGGGGGCCGTCGTCGGCCTGCGCGGCACGATGATCGACATCCACGACCGCCGCCGGAGCGAGGAGGCGCTGCGCGAGTCGGAGGCCAAGTACGCCGCCGTCGTCGAGCAGGCGCGCGTCGGCGTGGTCATCCTGCAGGAGGGCATCATCCTCTACGTCAACCGCTTCGGCGCGGAGCAGGTGGGGTATGCTCCGGTCGAGATGATCGGGCAGCCCTTGGCCCGATTCCTGGCGCCGGAGGATCGCGCCGCCCAGGCCGAGATCCACCAGCGCCGGATGCGCGGAGAGCCGGCGCCGGCGGTCTATCGGGCGATCGGCCTGCACCGCGACGGATCGCGCCTCCTGTTCGAGAACAGCACGATCTTGATCCAGTACGGGGGCCGCCCCGCGGCGCTCGCCGTCATCCGGCCGCTGGGCCCGGCCGAGGCGCAGGAAGGGGAGCGGAGCTGATGGCCGCGCGAAGCCAGGAGAGGGCGAAGCCGCTGGTCCTGCTGGTCGACGACGACGGCGCCTTCGCCGACGCGGTCTCCCTGCTCCTGCGGGAGGCCTTCGATGTCGTCGCCGTGCCCGACGGCCGGGCGGCGCTGGCCCTCCTCGCCAACCGCGCCTTCGACGCCGTCCTGCTCGACGTCGAGCTCGGCGGCCAGCCCGACGGCCTCGAGGTCCTGCGCCGGATCCGCCGCGACGACGGGCAGGTGCCGATCTTCATGGTCACCCGCAGCGAGGAGATGGAGCTGGCGCTCGCCGCGGGGCGGCTGGGCGCCACCGACTACTTCACCAAGGGCAGCCCGATCGAGACGCTCTCCCGCCGTTTGCTGACCGCCCTGCAGGGACGCGTGGCCGAGCGCGAGCGCGAGGCCCTCGCCCGCGCGGCCGGCGCCGAGCGCTGGCACTTCGCCGGCGAGAGCCCCGCCATCCGCCGTCTCCTGGGCGACGCCGACACGGTGGCCGACACGGCGACGACGGTGCTGATCACCGGCGAGCATGGCACCGGCAAGGAGACGCTGGCCCGCTACATCCATCGCCGCAGCTCCCGGGCCGAGCGCCCCTTCATCGCCGTCCACTGCCCGGCGATCCCCGAGGGGCTGGTCGAGAGCGAGCTCTTCGGGCACGAGAAGGGCGCCTTCACGCACGCCACCGCGCTCCACCGCGGCAGCTTCGAGCTGGTCGAGGACGGCACGCTGCTGCTCGACGAGATCACCGAGATGCCGCTCGGGCTGCAGTCCAAGCTCCTGCAGGTCCTGCAGTCTGGCAAGTTCGCCCGCCTCGGGTCGGAGCGCGTGCTGCGCGCCCGCGCGCGGATCCTCTGCGCCACGAACCGCGACCCGCGTGAGGCCGTGCGCCTGGGCAAGCTGCGCGAGGATCTCTTCTACCGCATCAACGTCGTCGGGCTGCACATCCCCCCGCTGCGCGAGCGCCACCAGGACGTGCCGATCCTGGCGCGCCACTTCCTGCGCAAGAAGTGCGCCGAGCTGGGCAAGCAGGTCGAGGGCTTCACCCCGGAGGCCGAGGCGCTCCTCCTGGCGCACGACTGGCCCGGCAACGCGCGCGAGCTGGAGAACCTCATCGAGCGCGCGGTCGTCTTCTGTCGCGCCTCGCGGATCACGGCCGACCTGCTGAGCCCGATCTCCGCGGGCGCGGCCTTCCTGACTCTCCCCTGGGAGCAGGCCAAGGAGCTGGCCATGCGCCGGTTCGAGCACAGCTACCTGACCGCCCTGCTCCAGGTCTACGGCGGCTCCATCGCCCGCGCGGCGCGCGCCATGGGCGTCTCGCGCCAAGCCTTCTACAAGGCGCTGGAGCGATCGGAGGTCTCCGCCGAGCGATTCCGCCGCCCCAGCGGACGGCGCTCGGCGGGCGAGTGAAAGGAGGCCCGTCCGTGTCCCCGCTCCTGCCCGGCGCGCCGGCCCTCGAACTGCACGAGGTGCGCAAGGTCTTTGGCTCTCACGTCGCCGTCGACGGCCTCTCCGTCGTCGTTCCCGCCGGCACCGTCTACGGCTTCATCGGCCCCAACGGCGCGGGGAAGACGACGACGCTGCGGATGATCGTCGACATCATCCGCCCCGACAGCGGGACGATCCGCGTTCTCGGAGGCGACGACCCGGCGGAGATCCGCCGGCGGATCGGCTATCTGCCGGAGGAGCGCGGCATGTACAAGAAGATGCGCGCGCTCGACTTCGTCGCCTACATCGGGACGCTCAAGGGCATGAGCTCCGGCGCGGCCCGCGCCCGCGGCGCCGAGTGGATGGAGCGCTTCGGCCTCGGCGCCTGGCAGTCGGCCGCCGTGGACGCGCTCTCCAAGGGGATGCAGCAGAAGCTGCAATTCATCGCCACGGTCCTCCACGATCCGGAGCTGCTCATTCTCGACGAGCCCTTCTCCGGTCTCGATCCGGTCAACATCGAGGTCATGACCGAGGCGGTCATGGACGCCCGCCGCGAGGGGCGGACGGTGATCTTCTCGACCCACATGATGGAGCACGCCGAGCGGCTGAGCGACGCCATCTTCATGATCCACCGCGGGCGCAAGGTCCTCGACGGCCCGGTCTCGGCCATCAAGTCGAGCCGCGCGCGGCGGGCCATCCGGCTGACCTGCTACGGGGAGAGCGGCTTCGTCAAGGAGCTGCCCTTCGTCGAGCGCGTGCGCGAGCAGGGCACCGACCTCGAGGTCTTCCTGCGCGAGGAGGTCTCGCCGCAGGCGCTGCTGGAGGCCTTGGTCGGACGGCTGGAGGTGGCCCGCTTCGACGTCAGCGAACCGTCGCTCTACGACATCTTCCTGGCCGAGGCGTCCCCCGACCGCGGCCGGCGGTTCGCCGCCGACGGCACGCTCGTCGAGGCCGCCCCCTGACGGCCGAAGGAGTTCCCTGATGAACGCCCGGACCTGGCTGATCGGCTTGCGCGAGTACCTGGCCTTCGTGCGCACCAAGACCTTTATCCTTTCGGTGCTCATGCTGCCGCTGATCTTCGCCCTCGCCTTTGGGCTCCCGGCGCTGATGGAGTCGGCGCCCAAGCCCCCGCGTTCGTTCACCATCCTCGATCTGACCGGCCGCTACGGCGAGGCGTTGAGCGAGCAGCTCCTCGCCAGGCACGGCACCCCCGGCCGGATCGTGCCGATCGAGATGCGCGCCTACCGGTGGGTGCCGCCCGCCGAGCTGCCGCTGCCGCCCGAGGCCGAGGCGCGGGCCGACGCGCTGCGCGAGATGGCCATGGCCGACGAGATCTTCGCCTACTTCGTCGTCCGCGCCGAGGGCGAGGGCTATCGCCTGGACTTCTACACCCAGGATCCGTCGGCCGAGCGGCTCGCGCGGCTGGTGCGCGGCATCCTCGACGAGACCATCGCCGTCGACCGCCTCGCTCCCCTGGTCGGCGAGGCCGAGACGGTGCGCCGGGCGCTGCGCGGCGCGACGCTCGAGGTGCACGCCGTGACCAAGGAGGGCGTGCAGGTCAGCGGCGCCGCGCAGGTGGCGCGCGCCTATGCGCCGATCGCCTTCGTCTACCTGCTCTGGATCGCCATCCTCTCCATGTCCAGCCACCTGCTGACCAGCACGATCGAGGAGAAGACGAGCCGCATCGCCGAAGTGATCCTCTCTTCCGCCGCGCCCTCCGAGTTCCTGGGCGGCAAGCTGCTCGGACTGGCCGGGGCCGGCCTGACGATGATCGCCTGCTGGATCCTGACGGCGATGGCGATCACGACGGTCGTGCCGAGCCCGCTCCTCAAGCAGGTCTTCAGCGGCCTGGGCAGCGCCTTCGATCCGCTGACGATCCTCGGCTTCCTGGTCTTCTTCCTGCTGGGGTTCTTCTTCTACGCCGCGCTGCACCTGGCCATCGGCTCGGTCTGCAACACGATCCGCGAGGCGCAGAGCCTGATGCAGCCGGTGATGATAGTCATGATGATCCCGCTCTTTCTGATGGTCTACGTGGCCAACAACCCCGACCACATCGTCGCCGTGCTCGGCTCGCTCTTCCCGCCCTTCACCCCCTTCCTGATGATGAACCGCATTCCGGCCAACCCGGCGCCGCCCCTTTGGCAGATCCTGCTGGCCGCGGGGCTGATGGTCCTGGCGACCTGGGGCGTGGTGCGCGCCGCGGCCAAGGTCTTCCGCATCGGGATCCTGATGTACGGCAAGCCCCCGGCCCTGAGGGAGATCCTGCGCTGGGCCAGGGAGCGTGGCTGAGCGGCCGGTTCGGACTCCCGCCCGCGGGCTCGCGGGCCGGGGCACCGCGGCGGGCCGCGAGAAGGAGACGGCCATGTCCGACGACGCGGGGGCGCGGCGCGCGCCCGAGACCGAGCGGCTGCTCGAGCGTTTCCTGCGCTACGCCCGCATCCACACGACCTCGCGCGAGGCCTCGACGACGACGCCCAGCACCGCCTGCCAGCTCGACCTGGCACGGCTCCTGCTCGAGGAGCTGACCGCGCTCGGCCTGGAGGCGCGGCTGGACGCACGCGGCTACGTCTACGGCCGGCTGCCGGCCCGGCTGCCCGCGGGGCGGGCGGCGGGGAGCGTCCCGGCGATCGGCCTCATCGCCCACATGGACACGAGCGAGGACGCCCCGGGCGAGAACGTCCGCCCGCAGATCCACCGCGCCTACGCCGGCGGCGAGATCGTCCTGCCGGGCGATCCCTCCCAGGTGCTGCGCCCCGAGGAGAACCCCGCGCTGGCCCGGCACATCGGCGACGACATCATCACCAGCGACGGCACGACGCTGCTCGGCGCCGACGACAAGGCGGGGGTGGCCGAGATCCTGGAGGCGCTGGAGCGGATCGCCGGCGATCCGGGCTGCTTCCACGGCCCGATCTGCGTCGCCTTCACGCCCGACGAGGAGGTCGGCCGCGGCGCCGACCACTTCGACGTGGAGGGCTTCGGCGCCCGCGTCGCCTACACGCTCGACGGGGAGACGCTCGGGCGCATCGACAACGAGACCTTCAACGCCCACTCGGCCGAGTTCCGGCTGCAGGGCTACAACGTCCATCCGGGGACCGCCAAGGGCCGGATGATCAACACGCTCTACGCCGCGGCCGAGATCCTCCGCCGGCTGCCGGAGGACATGCGCCCGGAGACCACGGAAGGCCGCCAGGGGTATCTGCACCCCAGGGGCATCGCCGGGGGCGTCGATCGCTGCGCGATCCAGCTCCTGGTGCGCGACTTCGACCTGCGGGGATCGGCCGAGAAGATCCGCCTGTTGGAGCGCGTCCGCGACGATGTCGGCGCCCTCTTCCCCCGGGTCGAGATCGCTCTCGAGGTCCGCGAGCGCTACCTCAACATGCGCCCCAGGCTGGACGAGAACCCGCGGGTCACCGAGATCGCGCTGGAGGCCTGCCGCCGGGCGGGCGTGGAACCGCGCCTGGAGGTGATCCGCGGCGGCACCGACGGGGCCCGGCTCTGCACCATGGGCATCCTCACCCCCAACGTCTTCACCGGCGGCGAGAACTATCACAGCGTGCGCGAGTGGGCGTCCCTGCAGGCGATGGAGAAGGCGGTCCAGGTGATCCTGCAGATCGTGCAACTCTGGCTGGCCGAGGGCGCAGCGAAGGGGCCCGGCCGCCAGCGGTAGAGAGGTCGGCGCTCGGACTCGCGCCCGGCCGGCCCGCTAGAGAGGCCGGCGCTCGGACTCGGCGGTCGCCGTCTCGAGCAGCAGATCGAACACCCCGTCCGCCCGTCCGGAGCCGAGGCCGAAGAACTCGGCGATCTCGCGGAAACTCTCCCGCACGCCGGCGATCCGCTGGAGCAGCTCCGCGGCCGGCATGCGCAGGTCGTCCAGGACCGCGCGCACCCAGCGCTGCGCCCGCTCCGGCTCCGCGCGGCCGACGCTCGGCGCCAGCGCGGCGACGGAGATCGGCAGGGCGATCGTGTCGGCCAGGTCGAACTCGCGGATCTGCTCCGGGCCGAGGTTGTGCAGGCCGACGAAGCAGACGAGCTCGGGAGGGAGCTTCCACTGGTCGGTCACCCAGGCGCCCGCCTGGGCGTGGTCCCAGCCGAGGGCCTTCTTCTCGAGCGCCGTCAGGCTCTCCCGGCCGGCGGGCCAGCGCTGGATGACGGCGCCGTAGAGCTCGGGCCAGAGGACGAGCAGCACCGGCACGGCCAGGTCGGCCATCAGCGCCGCCGTGAAGGCGTCCTCCTCGTCGCCGCGCTGGGCGCGCTGGGCGAAGTGGCGGGCGAACATCGCCCGCACCAGCGAGTCGGTCCAGAACCCCTGATGGTCGAAGATCTTCTCATCCGGCCGCGGCAGCGCCTCCATCATCGCGAAGGAGAGGGCGATCGGCTTGATGTGGCGCATCCCGAGAAGGGCGATGGCGTGGCGCACTGAGAGCACCGGGTTGCGCAGGGCGAACATGGAGGAGTTTACCGTGCGCAGCACCTTGGCCGCCGTCTCCGGCGCCGAGGCGATCGCCGTCGTCACGCGCTCCATGTCGGGCTCCGGCTGGCTGATCTCGGCGACCAGGCGCGCCGAGACCGCCGGCAGGGGCGGGAGGTCGATGTCGCGAACGAGCGAGCGGAACCACTCGCGGCCCTCCGCAGCGCGGCGCCGCACCTTGTCGGCCACTTCAGGACTCATGCGCTTCACGAGGCTCCATTCTGCGCGTCCGGGGGGACTCGCCGGATCCAGATATCGGCCAGCCGGGGAGGCTTGTCAATCGGAAGCTCCGCGGGAGCGCGGCAGGACCGCCGTGCGCGAGGAGCGCCGCGAGCGGGGCGATCGAAGGGCCCGGGGCGCCCGGGAGGACCGACAAGCGCGGGATGACAGCTGCTCCGGTGTCCCGGAGGTCGTGGCGCGAGGAGTGACTCCGGCACGCCCGGATGGCGGGCGCTCCCTCGCCCTGGTGCGCGCGGGGCGCGCCGTCGGAGGCTGCGCGCCCCCCCCGCGGTCGTCCCCGCGGAAGACCGATGCCGCCCGGCCTGAGGGTCGCGGGCGCGCGCCGGCCGGCAGACAGCGGCCGCCTCCCGGCGGGAGGGTCGCAGTCGCCTCCCTCCCGGAACGCGGCAGGCGCCTTCCGGGAGGCGCCTAGAAGGCCAGGGCCACGAAGAGGCCGGTGAGCAGCCCGATCACGCCGGTCAGCAGCAGCGCGATGGCCAGGTGCTTGCGCATGATCTCGGCCTCGAGCCGCTTGCCCTCGCCGATCGTCGCCACCGCGTTGGTGATCTTCGCCGGCGTGATCGCCGAGGCGACGCCGCCGGCCGCGGCGTGCGCTCCGTAGACGGTCATGAACTGCTTGTCGCTCAGGCCGAGGTCTGCGCAAGCCTTCTGTTGGATCTTCATGAAGAGGACGTTAGACCCGGTCTCGGAGCCGCCCACGACGGCGCCGAAGAGGCCGAGGGCGGGCGAGACGAAGGCGTAGGCGCCGCCGAACAGCGCCGCCAGGGCGGTGCCGATGACCGCGTTCATGTTCCAGCCCTGGAAGAGAGCCCCGGGCACGAGCGCCGTGCCCGCCGCGCCGGCGACCGTCTCCATCGCCGACCAGGCCATGACATAGGCGATCGAGAAGTAGACGGCGTAGGCGATGAAGGGCGAGAGGAAGCGCCGGCGCCAGACATCCAGCGCCTGCCGCCACTGGGCCGCGGTCGGCCGCAGGAAGAGGCTCGAGACGAGGATCGCCACGAGGATCCAGAAGTAGATCTCGCCCAGGATGTTCAGGTCGACGACCCGATCGAACACCCGGAACACCTCGAGCTTCCCCGGCACGCCCTTGAGCCAGAGATTCACTTTCGGGAAGGAGACGACCGACGCCAGGATCGTGAGGACGATCCAGGGAGAGAGCGCCCGCCAGAGGGCCGGGGCGTGGATCGGGTTCTCGGCGCGCACCCGCTCCAGCTCGGCCGCGATCCGCCGGCCCTGGAAGATCCGCTGCCAGAGGATCAGCACGGCCATGCCGAAGAGCCCGGCGACGATGCCCATGATGCGCACCGGGATGATCTCCCGGCCCGAGGCGTAGTTGATCATCGCGAAGCCGAGCGCGCTCAACGACACGGCCAGGCCGGAGATCACCGCCGGCACCGCTCCGCGGCGCATCGACTCGCGCCCGCCGACCAGCCAGAGCACGCCGAAGCCGAGGGCGACCGAGATCAGCGGCAGATAGATGCAGATCTTGAGCGTGAACGCCAGCAGGTCGAGCTGGAAGAGGTCCGCCGGGAGCGTGATCGGGATCGAGAGCAGGGCGAAGGAGGTCGTGGCGTTGTAGCCCAGCACGGCGATCGCCACCGCGGCCGCCGGAGCGAAGCCCATGGCGACGAGCAGCGGCGGGAACATGGCCGGCGTGACGATGCCCAGCGAGGTGAGGAACGAGCCGAAGCCGATCCCGATGTTGAGCGCCTGGACCTCCTTGCCGACCACCGTGCGCTTGACCGCTCCGGAGATGATCCCCAGCGCGCCGACCTCCTTCATCAGGAAGATCATGAACATGGTCAGGACGACGGCGATCGAGATGCCGAACGACTTGACGAAGCCGTACCAGGATCCGCCCAGCGCGACCATGAGGGGGGTCTTGAAGAAGGCGACCGCGAGCAGCACGGCGACCGCCAGGCCGACGAGAGCCATCGTGGCGCCGCTCTGCTTGAGGAAGACGATCCCCGCCAGGACGACGAACAGGGGCAGGAGCGCCAGCAGGAACCCTGGTGCGCCCGGGCCGGCGGCGGCCGGACCGCTCGCCGCTACGGAGGCGAGCGCCGCGGCCGGCAGGAGGAGGGCCGCCGCCGCGATCAGGATCGCCGGCATCGTCCGCGCGAAGGGCCGCCGGCCGTCGGTCGCGCCAATCCGCCTGTCCCGTTCCGTTCGCGGCATCGCACCCTCCCCGGCTGTCTCTCGACTCGAGCCGCGCGGATCGAGTCTCCGCGGGCCGCAGACGGGCCACTTTCGCCGTGCCCCGGAGGGGTGTCAACCCGAAGGAGGGGCCGGCGCCCGCCGGGAGCCGACCCCGGGATGCCACGGCGCGCGCCCCAAGGCCGGCGGGTAGCGGGCCGCCGGGCCGGCGGCGGGGCCGCCGCGGTGCCCTCCGCGAGCCGGCCCAGGGCGGCCCTCTCCCGCCGGCCGCGGAACCGTCGCCCGAGTCGTAACCGACGCCCTTTGGCATTGAAACAGGCGCTCGAGGGCCCCTATATGGGCGGCGATGCATGCTGCCGCGGGCGGCCCTTCCCCGCCTGCCGCGGGAGCGATTCGCAGAGGAGGCATCATGGCCCTGTCCGCGCTTGCGACCGGCCGGCGACGGTTCAACGGGCGGGCCCGAAGGGTCCGCGCGGCCCTCATCGGACTCGCCTTGCTCGGCCCCGCCGGCATGCCGGCAGGCGGCCGGGCGGGTGCGGCCGCCGCCCAGTCCGGCGCCCCGGCCGCCCCCGAGCCGCCGCCGGTGGCCTTCACCGGGGGGCTCGACACGCGCGTCCGCGAGGTGTCGCTGCACAACCTGCTCGACTTCGACGACGGCGCCGGACCGGAGACGCTCGGCGCGCCGGGGGCGGGGTTGAAGACGGTGTCGGACGCCCACTTCTTCCGCGTCCGCCACCGCGTCTGGGGTCAGCTCAAGGCGCGCGGCGGCGCGCGCCTCTACGCGCGCGCGGCCGCCGAGTGGCGCAAGTACCTGTCGCCCTATCTCTCGCCGCAGAAGACCGAGGTCGTCTTCGACAACCTCTATCTCGAACTGCCCCGGCCCCGCGGGCTGCCGTTCACGCTACGCGCCGGGCGCCAGGACATCATCCGCGGCGACGGCTTCGTGCTCCTGGAGGGGGGCCCGGGGGACGGTTCGCGCACGATCTACCACAACGCCCTGCTGCTCACGCTCCATGGCGCCGGCCTGGGGCTGAAGGAGACGCAGCTGGACCTGCTCGCCATCCGCAACCCGGCCTGGGACCGGATGACGATCGCCAACGGCCCCTCCGCCGAGGACCGGGCCGCCGGGCGGCGCAGGATGGTCGAGAACGACGAGACCGCCTTCGGCCTCTACGCCAGCCACGCCTCCGTCAAACCGCACGTCTTCGACGCCTACTACTTCTACAAGGAGGAGGAGGCCGACGCCGCCCCCGATCCCCACCTGCGCCTGCACACCCTGGGCGGGCGCGCCGCGGGCGACCTGCCCTGGCAGCTGCGTTACGGGATCGAGGGCGCCTATCAGTTCGGCACGCGCGAGCCCGCCGGGACGGAGTTCTGCGCGTCCGCGGGCGCGTCGCCGGGGGGCGCCGCCGGGTGCAGCTTCGACCACCGCTCGCACGGAGGCCAAGCCCGGCTGTCGCGCTCCTTCCTCACCTTTCTGCACCCGATGCTCGAGACGGGCGCGGTCTACCTCTCCGGGGACGATCCCGCCGATCCCTCCCATCCGCTGCCCGACGACCGCGCCTGGGTGCCGGTCTTCTCCCGCTGGCCCAAGTGGAGCGAGCTGCTCATCTACACGCAGATCGCCGAGGCGGGGCGGGTCGCCCACTGGACGAACCTGGTCTCCTTCTACGCCGCGCTGGGCGTGACCCTGGCGCGGGACACGCGCTTCACCTACGCCTATCACGAGCTGCGGGCGGAGCATCCGCTGCTCGTGGAGACGGCCGGAGGGGACGGGGCGGGCGGGGCGGATGCGG
>VGIY01000055.1 GCA_016867695.1 Candidatus Eiseniibacteriota bacterium
TTGGGCGCCGAGGGCCCTGATGATCTTCTTGCGCTCCTCGCTCATGTTCTCGGGCATCACGATCGTGACCGGATGGCCCCGCTGCACGCCGACCAGCGTGACGCCGATGCCCGTGTTGCCGCTGGTCGCCTCGACGATCGGCATGCCGGGGGCGAGCTCGCCTCGCCGCTCGGCCTCGAGGATGATGTGCTTGGCGACGCGGTCCTTGATGCTGCCCCCCGGGTTGAGGAACTCGGCCTTGGCGAAGATCGCCGGCTCGCCCATCCGCGCCAGGCGCAGCAGCGGCGTTCGGCCGATCAGTTCGAGGACATCGGGGCAGTCGTTCATCCAATCCCTCGGCGGTGGACGGTTCCCCCGACCTATCGACCGGACCGGGGCGCGGGTTGAGCGGCTAGCGGGGGGTGGATCCGGCGCGGGCCAGGACCTGGCGATAGACGGCCACCGTCTGCTCGGCCACCGCATCCGGGTGGAAGCGCCGGCGCGCCTGGACGCGCCCCTCGGCCGCCAGACGCCCGCGCTGATCGGCGTCCCCGTGGAGCGAGACCAGGCACCGGGCGCACGCCTCCGCGTCGCCGGCGGGGAAGAGGCGCGCCGTCTCGCCGTCGCGGACCATGTAGGGCACGCCGGCCGCGTCCGCCGCGACGACGGGCAGCCCGCAGGCCATGGCCTGGGCGATGACCTGGGGCGCCGTCTCCTCGCGCGAGGAGAGGACCAGTAGCTCGGCCCGCCGATACTCGTCGAAGAGCTCCTCCTGGCTCAGCGGCCCGGTGAGCGACGCGTGCGCGGAGAGGCCGAGAGCGGCGATCCGCTCGCGCACGCGCGCCGCCTCGGCGGGATCGCTGAGGGGACCGGCGATGCGCAGGCGCAGGCCGGGCGCCCGCTCGCGCGCCCCGGCGAGGGCGGCGACGAGATCGGGGACCCGCTTGCGCGGGACGATCGTGCCGGCGAAGAGCAGGCGGCCCGCCTCCGGAGCGCGCTCCAGGTCGAAGAAGGCGGGGTCGATCGGATTCTCGATGAAGTGCGCGTGGGCGCCGAGCAGGGGCCCGTAGACCTCCGGCAGGTAGCGGGAGATGACGATCATGTCGCCGGCGTGGCGGAAGACCTCCCTCTCGGTGTGGTCGAGCAGATGCTTCTTCAGCGCGCCGGGGGCGTCGAGGGCGTGGCGGCGGAGCAGACGGCTCTCGAGGAAGAGGACGCCGTGCGGCGTGACCACCGCCGGCCGGCGGCAGCGCACGGCGGCGAGACCGTGGCGGTCCTGCCCCTGGCCGTGGACGATGTCCGGGTCGAGCGCCCGGATGCGGGCGATGAGACGGGGCACGTCGTGGAGGCGGCAGGTGGCCAGGTAGGGCAGCGGAGGGCGGGGGACGAAGTGGACCGCCAGGCGGCCGACGCGGCGCTCGCGCTCCCGCGCCCCCGCCGCCGCGCAGATCACGTGGCACTCGACGTCGTCGCGGCGGGCGAGGGCGTGGGCCAGCCCGTGCGTGACCGACTGGATGCCGCCGGCGTGGATCGCATCCTCGCGGAGCGGGTACTCGCCCACCAGCGCGACGCGCACGCTCACCTCCCTTGGCCCCCGCTCGCGCGCTCTTGCGTCTCCTGGCCCCCGCTCCCGCACGCCACCGTCATCCCCGGACTAGGCCCAGATGCGCCGCCATCCGGCGCAGCCCCTCCTCGAGCTCCACGGTCGGCTGCCAGCCGAAGCCGCGGAGCCGGGCGATGTCGCCCGAGAGCACCTCGATGTCCCCCTTCCAGGAGGGCAGCCCGTAGATCACCTCCGTTCCGGTCAGCCCGAGCGTGGCCAGGATCAGGCCGACGAGATCGCGAATGGACACCGTGCGACCGCCGGAGATGTTGTAGGCGAGCGGGCCCTCCAGGGGCAGCGTTGCGCCCAGGAGCAGCGCGCGCACCGTGTCGTCGACGTAGGCGTAGTCGCGCCGCTGCTCTCCGCTGCCGAGCACCTCGAGCCGCCGCGGGTCGCGGCTGAGCTTGATCATCAGGTCGTAGGCGACGTAGCGGGGCTGGCGCGGCCCGTAGGTGTTGAAGATGCGCGCCACCGCCAGCTCGAAGTCGTAGGTGCGCGCGTAGGCGACGAGCAGCCGCTCGGCGGCCAGCTTCGAGCCGCCGTAGGGCGAGATCGGCTCCAGGGGGTGCGCCTCGTCCACCGGCGCGTAGCGGGGCGGCCCGTAGACCGCCGCCGTGGAGGCCTGGACGATCCGGCGTACTCCGTGCCGGACGGCCGCGTCGGCGAGATGGAAGGTGCCCAGCGTGTTCGTCTGGAAGTCGTAGGCGCGATCCTCAACCGACGCCGGGACCGAGGCATTGGCGCCGATGTGGAAGACGATCTCGGTGCCGGCGACCGCGCGGTCGACCTCGGCGGCGTCGCGCAGGTCGGCGACGCGCAGGTCGACCTCCGTGCGCACGCGATCGAGGTTCTCCTCGCGGCCCGCCCGAAGGTTGTCGAGCACGCGCACCCGCGCGCCCGCCTCGACCAGCCGATCGACGAGGTGCGAGCCGATGAAGCCCGCCCCCCCGGTGACGAGCACCCGCCGTCCGGACCAGGAGGCCGCGGATGCGCCCCGCCCGGCGCCGGCCGCGCCGCCGCGCGCCGCCTCGCCTTCTCGTCCGCTCATCCGTTCCCCCGACTGCCCGCCTGTCTCACCGCCCGCGCGCCCCCGAACCGCGCCCGCTCCGGCCCGCCGCCTTCCCCGGGAGGCGTCCCCTATCGGGAGCGATCGGCAGCTCGCCCGGCGAGATCCAGGATGGCCTGGATGGCCGCCAGGCGCCGGGGGCGCAGGATCTGCACGCCGTGGTGCTCGGCGCACCAGGCGCGGCCCGCGCGGCCCAGCTCCGCCGCCAGCTCCTGGTCCTTCAGCAGGCCGATCGTCGCCTGGACGAGCTCGCCGGCGCCGGCGGCGAGCAGCAGCTGCCGTCCGCCGCTCACGCCGAGACCGGCCGCCGCGATCGGCGTGGCCACCACCGGCACGCCGGCCGCCAGCGCCTCCAGGATCCGGATGCGGACCCCGCCGCCGAAGCGCAGCGGCACGGCCAGGAGATCGATGCGTTCGTAGAAGCGCCGCAGGTCGGCGACGAACCCGAGCCAGCGGGCCCCGGCCGCCTCCGCCTGCGCGCGCAGCTCCCCGGCGTAGCCGTTGCCGGCGACGATCAGCTCGGCCTGCGGCAGCGCCTGGTGCACGGCGGGCCAGATCTCGCGGAGCAGGTAGCCGAGGGCGTCCCGGTTGAAGTCGGCGCGGAATGTGCCCAGGAAGCCGATTCGCCAGCGGGCCGCCGCCGGCCGCTCGAAGGCGAAGAACTCCTCCGCCACCGGAACCGGCAGGTGCTGGACGAGCGGCAGCGCCGCGGCATGCGCCCGGGCGCCGGCGGAGAGGCCCCTGTCGTCGCGCGCCGCCTCGCGCAGCTCCTCGAGCACCGTCTCCCGGTCGCTCTCGGTCAGCGTCAGCACGGCGTCGTAGAGGCGCCAGGCGGCGACCTCGAGCCGCTTCTCCCGGGCCAGCCGCTGCAGCCGCCGCGCCTTGCTCCGCTCGTCGCTGTCGGCGGCGGCCGCGCGGGCGAGGATCTGGAAGGCCGCGTCGTGCGCCAGCAGGGCGGCGAGGCCGCGGCCGATCGAGCGGCGGAGCCGGTAGAGCTCCCAGTTCTCGATGATCGTCAGCGCCGGGCGGAACTCGCGGCCGAGCCGCGCCAGGCTGCCGCGCAGGACGGCGTTCGACCAGTAGAGCGCCAGTTCCGGCGTGCCGGTCAGCTGGCTGAGCAGGCGGTTCTTCGCCTTGTAGGCGGCCTTGTGGGCGGGCGAGAGATGATTGGGCATCAGCGGCGCCACGACGCGCACGCCGAGCCGTTCGATCTCCGGGATCCAGCGCTCCTCGTCCCTCTGCTCCCGCTGGCAGAGGTAGACGACCTCGTGGGCGGCGGCCAGATCGCCCAGGAGCCCCAGCGACACGCGGCGCGTGCCCTGGTGGGGCGGGTAGGGGAAGAGCGGCTTGACGACCAGGATCCGGGCCATGGCTTCGGCGGCGCCTCCTAGCCGTGCGGGCGCGCGGGGGAACGCCGCGGCCGGGGGGCGCGCCGGGTCACGCCTGCGCCCCCTCGACGCGGATGCGCGCGTCCACGGCGGCGCAATCGTCGCGCGCGGGGTTGAGCACGAAGGGGTTGATGTCGAGCTCGACCAATCCCTCCAGCTCGATGACCATCTGGGAGAGCCGCAGCAGGCACTCCTGCAGCAGGTCGAGCGCCACGCCGGGCTCGCCGCGCACTCCCTGGAGAAGCGGGTATCCCCGGATCGAGGCGAACATGTCCAGCGTATCGACGTCGGTCAGCGGGGGGATGCGGACGGTCACGTCCTTGAGGACCTCGACGTACTTGCCCCCCATGCCGAAGAGGATCACCGGACCCATCTTCGGATCGACGCTGACGCCCAGGATGACCTCGCGCCCGGGCTTGACCATCTTCTGCACGAAGCCCGCCTCTTCGTCGGCGCTGAAGCCGAGCTTCTCGATGCGCCTCTTGACCTGGCTGTAGGCGCCCTGCAGCTCGAGCTCGTTCTTCAGGTTCAGGATCACCAGCCCCTGGTCCGACTTGTGCACGAACATGCGCCCGGCGACCTTGAAGGCCACCGGGTAGCCGAGCGCCTCGGCGGCGGCCAGGGCCTCGTCGATGCCGTTGGTCTCGCGCATCGGCGCCGTGGGGAAGCCGTAGCAGTCGAGCACGCGCATGCAGTCCGCCGTCGGCAGGAACCCCCCGCCGCGAGCGCGGACGGCGTCGAGGATCGCCTGGGCATCGGCGCGGCGGACCTCGAACCGGTGGCACCGGCCGCGCGGGCGCTGCTGGCGCTCATGGTAGTTGTACATCTCGATGCAGGCCTTCACCGCCATCTCCGGGAAGGGGAAGATCGGCGGGCAGTCGGGGACCTCGCGCGGCAGCATGCGGTACGAGGACTCCTCGGCCATGATCACGCCGAAGATCGGCTTGTCCCGGCCGCGGCGGGACTCGGCGATGGCCCGCGCGGCGTCGGCCGGGTTGACCATCATCGGCGGGACGAAGAGGGCCAGGATGATGTCGATGTTCGGGTCCTCGAAGAGGATCGGCAGGATCTGGCGGTAGGTGTCGGCCACGCCCCAGGCGGTCAGATCGATCGGGTTGTTGCGGCTGGCCTCGGGGGGCAGCATGTCGTCCAGGATGCGGCTCGTCTTCTCGCTGAACTGGGCCATCTCCATGCCGCCGGTGACGAGCGCGTCGGTGGCCATGATCCCCGGTCCGCCGGAGTTGGTCAGCACGGCCACGCGCTTGCCCCGGGGCACGGGGGCGCGGCAGAAGCCGGTCAGCAGTCCGAGCATCTCCTCGATCGTGTAGGCCCGGATCGCCCCGGTCTGGCGCAGGAAGGCGTCGACGGTCTCGTCGGCGGCCGACATGGCGCCGGTGTGCGAGGAGGCGGCGCGCATGCCCGCCGCGGTGCGGCCCGACTTGACGATGACGACCGGCTTGCGCCGGGTGATCCGCCGCAGCACGGGCCCGACGACGCGGGGATCGCCGAAGGACTCCACGTAGAGGGCGATGACCTCCGTGTGGGGATCGTCCTCCCAGTAGGCCAGGAGGTCGCGACCGCGGATGTCGGCGCTGTTGCCGATCGAGACGAAGTAGCTGAAGCCGATGTCGAGGCGCTCCATGTGCTGGAGGATGGAGACGCCCAGGGCGCCGCTCTGCGAGAGGAAGGCCAGGCCGCCGCTGCGCGGCCGGGCCGGGGCGAAGGTGCCGTTGAGTCGCACGCCCGGGATCATGCTGATCAGGCCGAGGCAGTTCGGCCCGACCATGCGCATGCCGTGGCGGCGCACCAGATCGAGAAGCTCCTCTTCGCGGCGGATGCCCTCGCCGCCGATCTCGCGGAAGCCGGCGCTGATGACGCAGATCGACCGGACGCCCTTGCGGCCGCACTCGTCGACGACGGGAAGCACGTGCGCCCCCGGCACGACCACATAGGCCAGGTCGACCTCGTCGGGGATGGCCAGCACGCTCGGGTAGGTCTTCATGCTGTGCACGAAGGCGGCCTTGGGGTGGACCGGATAGACGACGCCGTTGAAGTCCCCCTCGATGATGTTGTGCAGGATCACCCGGCCGATCGAATCGGGGCGGGGCGAGGCGCCGATGATGGCCACCGAGCGGGGCTTGAGCAGGGCGTCGAGGCCCTGGATGGCCGGGTCCTCGAAACCGGGCTCGGCCGCGGCGGCGCGGGACTCCGGCGCGGCTGAGGGCTCCGGTCCGGCGGCGGACGATCGGCGCCCGCGTTGCGACTGCTTGGCCATGATGACCGCCTTCCTCCCGATGCCGGTCGTGCGGGGTCGCCCGGGGCGGCCCGTGTCGTTCGCGCCCGGGCCTAGCCTCCGTGCGTGAAGGTGAGGCTCGTCGTGTCGGCATCGGCGCCGACGAGCCAGATCCTGTAGGTCGCGCCCGCCTGCAGCCCCGCCGGCGGCGCGCCGAACAGGGGGTAGCTCTGGACGGTGCCCCCCGGCACCGTGCCGTAGGTGACCGGCGAGGTGATCTGTCCGATCGTGATGGCGGCGATTCCCCAGCGCGGGGTCGGCAGGGCGCCGGCCGCCGAGACCAGCAGCGTGAACATCGGCTCCGCCGGATCCCAGGCGATCTGGGGGTGAGAGCCCGCGCCGACCATGATCGTCACCCGCTGGGTGAGCGTGATCGGGATGTCGACCCGCGAGTCGGGGGCCTGGCAGTGCAGGACGACCGAACCGGCCGAAGTCCCCGCGGTCACCACCGTCGCCGCCAGGCCCCCGCTCGAGTAGGCGGTCTGCGGGGCGAAGGCGACGGCGCCTTCCGGCGTGCAGCTGAAGGCGATCGGCGTGCCGTCGGCGCAATCGCCTCCCGGAGCCGTCAGCGCGCAGTCGATCGTCAGCGTGCTCGCGCCGTCGGCCGCCAACTGGTCAGCGCTCGGCAGGGCGGCCAACTGGCAGGCCCCCGCCCCGGAGCCGGGCGTGACGATCGCGGCGTCCCCCCAGCCGATCGTGGCCACGCCGCTGCCCTCGCCGACCAGCGTCCCGGAGAAGGGGAAGAAGTGCTCTCCCTCGTCGACGGTGAGCAGGACGCTCGTCTGGTCCGCCCAGGCCTCCGTGACCGTGCCCGGGATCGCGTAGCTCGTCGCGCTGCCCGGCAGCGTGACCGGGGTCATGACCGCCGTGTCCTCATCGCCGATGGCCTCGATGTGGACCTGTTCCGGAGCGCCGGCGTCGTAGGTCCAGGCTAGTTGGAGGGGATCGCCGGGCGAGAACTCGGACTCGTGGGGCGGGGCGGTCATCGTCAGCAGGGGGTACGAGGGACCGGTGAAGCTGCAGACGGCCGTGCGGCTGCCGACGCTGGCCAGGATCGTGTAGGTCTCGCCGGCCTGGTAGTCGAGGGTGAGGATCGAGTAGAAGGCGTCCGTGGGCGTGCTCAGGAGCGGCCTGAGGGTCACCTCCTCCCCGTCGAGCGTGACCTCGGCCTCCATGGCCGAGGTCAGCGAGGGGTCGAGCCGCGAGATGTAGAGGCCGAAGCCGCCCGGCGCGACGTCGCCGCCGAAGTACCCGAGCAGCAGGTACTTCCCGAGGGCCGGGTCGCCGTTGCCGCCGGTGTCGGTCGGCTTGTCGTCCGAGCAGCCCGCCAGGAGAAGGCCCGCCAGAAGCAGGCGGGCCAGGAGGCGGACTGCCGGGCGCGTGCTTGCCGGGCGCGTGCCTGCCGGGCGCGTGCCTGCCGGGATCGTGCCTGCCGGGAGCCGGCCTGCCGGGAGCCGGCCTGCCGGGTGCAGGCGGGCGGGGATGCCCGCCGAGCCCGGGTGCGGAGAGCGTCGGACGAGCGCGCAGACCCCCATGCCAACCTCCCTTCGCTCGTCGCGCCCGAGGGCCCCGGGCCGCGGCCGCCGCCCCCCCCCTCCCGAAGGCGTCGCCGCCTGAACGCAACGACGGGATTGTAGGCACGCCCGAGCGAACCGGGCAAGCGCGGGCTGGCCGGGTGCGGCTGACGGGGAAGAGGACTGGCCGGGAGGGGAAGGGAGTCGCGGAGAAGGGCGGCGCCGAATCGCCCTTCTCCGCCTCGAACCCATCGCGGCGACGGTCCGGGAGCCCGGTCGGCCGGCTCGGGCCGATCGGGCTCCCGCGCGCCGCGCGACTAACGGCTGACGACCAGCGTGCGCGTGGCCTGGAAGTCCCCCGCCCGCAAGCGCAGGAAGTAGACCCCCGAGCCGACCGGGCGGCCCGCCTCGTTGCCGCCGTCCCAGGCCACCGCCTGCGGACCGGCGGGCACGCGCCCGTCGAGCAGCGTGCGCACCAGGCGGCCGGTGACGTCGTAGAGCTGCAGCTGCGCCTGCACGGCCGCCGGAACCTGGAAGCGGATCTCCGCCGGCCCCGGCGTCGGGTTGACCCGGCTGCCGTCGAAGGCGAAGCGCGGCGTCGCGTCCGCGCTGGCCCCGTCCACGGCGGAGAAGCCGAAGTCGACGAGCAGCTCGAAGTCGTCGAGCGCCGCCTCGACCAGGGAGCCTGCGCCCAGGTCGCTGGCCTCGAACTTGAACTGCACCTGGCCCAGGTTGGCGCCGAAGAGCGCCTCCAGGTCGGCCTGGCGGAAGGCCCACTGGTTCTGGTCGGTCTGGTTGCGCTCGATGTCCACCCAGGCGCCGCCGTTGTTGCGCACCTGCGTCACCCAGGTGTCGGCGTTGGGGCTGTTGCCCATGTTGTTCGAGTACCAGCGCCAGTACTTGGCGATCGCGCCGACCGCGCCGGTGAGATCGTAGACGGGCGAATAGACGGTCGTCTTGCCCCCGTCGATGTCGTTCGTGCCGTCCGGCTGCCCCGGCGCGGCGTTGCCCGTCACCCAGCAGTGCGTGCCCGGCGGCGGCGTGTGATCATCCTCCGGCTGGGCGATCGTCCCGACCGGGTCCTCGCGTACCCAGATGCCGGTCGTGGCGTCGTCCGTCCCCGCCAGATTGACCGTCCAGCCGCTCTCCGCCTCGTAGGCGTCCACCTTCCAGGCGACGCTGTAGGGGTGCAGCGCGGCCGGGGCCGTCGGCGGGTGCGTCTTGCTGTTGCCTAGCTCGTCGGCGGCGAAGAGGTAGTACTCGATCTCGGCGGGCTGGGCCTGGCCCGGGATCGTCGCCTGGTACTCGTCGGCGCCTCCCGTCGGGATCAGCTCCAGCTGCTGGAAGGCGCCGCCGTTGACGCGATAGCGCAGGAACACCTGCTCCTCGTCGATCGCGCCGACGGTCGAGTAGATCGTCGCCAGCGCCGCGCGCGGCCCCTCGTCTTCCGTGCTGCCCAGGGGGGTGTGGGTGATGATTACCCCGACGGTGATCTCCGGGTAGTCGTAGTTGTGGTTCTCGGCCGCCTGGGCCAGGTAGGCGTAGTGCGGGGTGCCGTTCTCGAGGTTGCCGTCGTCGTCGTCGGCGATGAAGGTGGCCAGGACCTGCGCCGGCTGCGTCGTCGGATGCTGGAGCACGCGCCCGAAGTGCCAGCGCTCGCCGGCCAGGATCGCCCCCTGCTCGGCGCCGTACTGGCCCTGCAGGGAGACCATGAAGTCCCAGTGGAATCCGGCGATGACCCGGCCGGCGGAGTGGATCGGCTGGCCGATGACGTCGTCGGGGTAGATCAGCGAGTTGAGCGAGTTGCGGATGCCGCTCGTGCAGTTGCCCTGGTAGAAGCCGCGGCCGATGATCGACTCCTGGGTGATCAGGTTGGCCATGATGTCGCTGTTGCCTTCCCCGAGGCCCTCGCCCCCCTGCCAGCCGAGGATGGCGTCCTGGATGCCGTGGCCGTACTCGTGGTGCACGACGCCCTGGATCTCGCCCGTGTTGGCGTAGCTGCCGCCGGCGGCGCAGAAGTTGATCGTCCCGTTCCACCAGGCGTTGCCGGGGCAGTAGCCGTCGCTGCGGTTCACGTAGGCGGTGATGCGCTGGTTGATGTAGCTGAAGGAGGGGGCGAACTCGAGGAAGAAGACATGGATGTCGTTGACCGCGTCGAAGACGTCGCGCTCGTCCTGGCGGGCATTGGCGTCGCTCCAGGCGACGGTGAAGGGCGTGCCCGGGGTGGCCGTGCCGCTGAAGGCCGCGTCGGCGCCGTTGTAGTTGTTCACGTCGACATAGGGGCCGTAGAGGTCGGAGGTCACCGTGCGGGGGTCCGTGCCGCCGTAGGCGACCGTCCAGTTGCCGTCGATGTCCGTGGTGGCCGAGCCGACTCCGGAAACCTGCACGCGCAGGTAGCGGCAGGTCTCGACCTGCTCGCCGTTGCAGTAGGTCGCCTCCTGGCGGCCGATCGTGGCGTCGCCGGTGAAGTTGACGAAGTGGACGTCGTTGTAGCGCCAGACGATCTCGCCGCTGTGCGCGTCGACATGCGTCACCCAGATGCCGTGGGGCTCCTCGGTGTGCACGCGGACGCGCCAGACCAGGCGATGCTCCACCTCGGTCGCGCTGAGCGCCACCGGCAGGACGAGGAGCCGGCTGCCCGGCTCGATCGAGTCGGTGGACGGGTCGAAGGGCAGGTCGCCCGCGGCGAGCCTCTCGGCCTGGGGGGCGCTCAGGCTCGGCACGGGCGAGACGGCGATGTCGGCGTAGTAGGTCGAGCCCATGACGAAGAGCCTGCCGCTCTCCAGGAAGGTGAGGTAGACGCCCCCCAGCCAGACGTCGATGCCGTGGTGGGTCTGCTGGAGGTGCACCGTGCGCTTGCCCATGCCGGTCGGGGCGGAGGCGAAGCGCAGGTTGGCGGGATCGGCGCCAAAGACCTCGGGATGGGTGGAGACGATGTGCCGCGCCGCCGCCTCGGCCTGCGCGCCGTCGGTGAGCGGACCGGCGACCTGCGCGCCGCTGCCGTACAGGTGGGCGGGGGTGTCGGTCTGCGGATTCCAGGAGTAGACGCGCCAGGTGCCGCCGTAGCGCGCGCCCAGGCTGCCGGTCGCCGGCAGGTCCCGCTGCGCCGCCACGCTCTTGCCGAGCGTGTGCAGATCATACTCGGGCAGCGGGATCTCGTAGACGGCGTTGTAGTCGACCGGCGAGAAGGCGGACACGCTGAAGGCCATCCCTGCCAGCAGCGCGACGATCAGGGCCGGGGAGAACAGCATGGAGCGGGCTCTCATGACGCGAGTCTCCTTTGTGCATGGCGATCCATCGATCGGGGCGGAAGGCGGCGGGAAGCCCGGCACGGGCGGCCCCGGGCAGGCGGCGCCGATCCGCCAGGACACTTGCCTCCATAATGATAGCTGAACGGGGCCCCGACGGGGAGCACTTCCGCGCCACGGCACCTCCGCGCGACAGCCCGTTCGCGCCACGGCCCTTCCGCGCGACAGCCCACGGCACGGGTCGGGGC
>VGIY01000056.1 GCA_016867695.1 Candidatus Eiseniibacteriota bacterium
GGCCGGGTCCCCCCCCAGACGCAGCGTCATCCCCCGGCGGGGAGACCAGCTGCCCTCGAAGGCGGCCCGCTCCCGCTCCCGCTCGGCACGCGAGCGCCCGCCCCCGCCCGTCTCGACACCCTCCTCCTCCCGTCCCGCGCCGACCTCGAAGCGCGCCTGCAGGCCCGCGCGAAGCGCCCAGCGGGTCTCGAGCAGGCCCGAGCGCTCGATCTGCTCGCGGGCGAAGCCCGAGGCGTTGCGCGTCCGGCGACGGCGCTCCTCCCAGCGCGCCAGGGGCGCGGGCGCGCGCGCCCCGCCCCTCCAGGAAAGGTCCCCGCGCAGCGTGCGCGCGTGCTCGCGGTGGCGCTCCGCGCCCGAGACGAGCGCCGCGGGCGCGCGCAGCAGCAGGCCGAGCTCTTCCGGCGAGGCGACGTCGATCCGGCCGAAGAACGCCCCCTCCAGTCCCGCCAACCCGCCGTCGCGGCCGGCGGGCAGCAGACGCCCCGGCCTCAGGTTGAGCCTGGCCGCGCTCTCGCATCGGGACTCGAGACCGCTGCTGTCCCCCGGCTCGTGGTAGAGCTCGTAGTCGCCCCTGGTGACGTACTGCCCGAGGCTGTCGTAGTGGCCCACGCCGGAGCCGACGTAGCGCAGCCGCTCGCCCCGCAGCCTGCTCTCCGCCGCCGTCAGGCGCCCCCGCCACTCGCCGCCGGCCCAGGACTCCGTTCCCCGATGGGAGAAGAGCCAGTCGGCCAGATCGGTGCGGCTCGCCGCGCCCCCATCCGCGGGATGGAGCTCCCGCCGGGTGAAGGCGAGCTGCGCCAGCGCCTCGCCCCGGCCGTAGCGCAGGTCGGTCTCGTGGAGCCGCCGCTCGCCGTCGGCCCGGCGCACACCAGCGGCCCAAGCGCGGTCCCTGCGCAGCTCGCCCCGGTAGCCCGCATCCAGTCCGGGAGCCAGGGCGGAGGCCCGCGCGTCCACCGTGGCGGCGTAGTACTCGTCGCCCGACTCCCCGCCGCGCTCGCCGCGCAGCAGCCGTTCTCCCCGGTAGCCCACGCCGGCCGCGAATGCGCCGTCCCGGCCCAGGCGGGCGCGCCACGACTCGCCGCGGCCCGGGCGGCCCCGCTCGCGCGTCGCGCTGCGGCGGATCTCCCCGCTCGCCTGCAACAGCCCCCGCCGCTCCAGCCCGGCGTGCCAGGCGCGCCCGTCGAAGCCGCGGGCGGCGCGCAAGCCTTCCCATCCCGCGGAGAGGGCGAGCCCCGCTCCGGGGCTGGCGTGCAGGCTCGCCGCGCCGCGCTCGTCCCGTCCGGCCAGGAGCGAGTCGCTCGAGGCGTTCCAGCGGCGGTAGGCGAAGGCGGGATCGAGCGGCTCGAAGGAGGCGAAGTGCTCGCCCACGGCGCGCCCCGAGACGCGCAGCTCGAGCAGATCGGGCCGCGACCGCGAGAGCCAGTGGGGCCGCCAGCGCCCGCGCAGCGCGGCCGCCGCGCCGTCGTTGTCGCCGTCGTCGCGCGCCGAGAGGACATTGGCGTCGTGCGCGGAGAGCGCTCCCTCGCCCCACAGCTCGAGCCCGCCGCCGAAGTCGCCGCCCGCCTGCAGGGCGACGACGTCGCGCGACTCGGGCAGCGTGAGCCGCCTCCCGGGCAGATAGCGCCCGAGCCCGCGGCCGGCGAAGCGGTAGTAGGTCTCCCCCCCGGCGCCCTGTTCGACGACGTAGTCGCCGCGCCCCTCCCCCACGTCGACGAAGCTCACCGCGTAGCGGCGCTCGTAGCCCTCCGCCTCCTCGCCGACATGGAGATAGAAGGCGACGGCGGCGGTGTCCGCCTCGACGAGGACATAGCCGCCCAGGCTGTCGAGGCGCGCGCCCCCGCCGAGGGCGAGCAGCGCGTCGCCCGCCGCGCTCAGCGACTCGCGCTCGGCCGCGGTCAAGCCGGCGCCGGCGCCCGCGGCGGGGTTGTCGCGCTCGCGGGCCCAGCCGATCTGCACGCTGCGCGCGCCCAGGGATGCGGCCGCCCCCAGGGCGTAGTAGTCGCGCTCGTAGACCCCTTCGCGAACCTGCAGGCTGACGCGGATCTCGCTCACCGCCGTGATCGATCGGCGCGGCATGAACCAGAGCTCGCCGGCGGCGTAGTCGATCGTGTAGTCCTCCGCCTCGCCGCGCGTCTGGCGCGCGCCGTCGACCCAGACGCGGTCGCTGCCGGCGACGACGACCGCCTCCTCCCCCGGCATCCGCGCCGCTCCGAGGCCGCCCAGCCCCAGCAGCCGGTAGGGCCCCTGCTTGCCGTCGCCCCCGCGGAACTCGAGCGTCACCGGCCTGCCGCCCCCGCGCCCCAGCGCCGCCGTGGCCCGCCGGCCGTCGATCTTTCCGGCGCGGAGCTTCAAGCCCTCCATCGGCCGCTCGTGGGCGAGGAAGCCGAGGCGCGACTCGCCCGCCGTGATGTCCCCCAACCGCATCTCGCCCCAGGGCGCGGTCACTTCGATCAGCACCTGATCGAGATCGGCCAGCTCCGTCGTCGTGCCTTCCGGCTGGAGCGGAGTGCCCCTGTCGGTCAGCACCGCCCGGACGTCCACCTGGTCCGCCAGGCGCCCGCGCAGCGTCAGGTCGAGCGACTGGTCGATCCGCGCATCGCGGCGGTTGCCGAACTCGAGGCTGAGCGTCTTGCTGCCGCCGACCTCGAGCTGGGCGCCCGGCGGCAGCGCGGCGGATCGCGGGGGAGCGGGAAGCGGCAGGGCGAGCGTCTCGGGCCCGGCGGCGGGCGCGACCAGGCCCCAGCGCTCCGGCAGCGCCAGCGGGAGGTGGCGATAGGTCGCCCGCAGCGCCGACCCGGGGCCGGGGCGCGCTCCGCGCCAGAGGATCGTGCCCGCGCCGGCATCGAGCGTGAAGTCGCGGCCGGGCACGAAGGCGCGGCCGCCGCAGGAGAGACGCAGCGTCTCCGGCCGGATCCAGCGATGCGGGAGCTTCAGCGTGTCGCCCGGCGCCGGGGCGGGGAGCAGCACGCTCGCCTCGCCCAGGAGATGGATGCGTGGCAGATCGCCGGCGGCCGCTGGCGTCACGACCGGCGCCAGCGCGACCGCGAGCCACAGGACCGCGAGCCACAGGACCGCGAGCCCCGGGACCGCGAGCCGCCGCGCGCACCGGCGGCCGCCCTCGGCCGGCGCTCGGCGAGACATCGCCCTAGCGCTCCCGGATCGCGCTGCCCGCGTCCGGGATGGGCGGACGGTAGACGAGCGGCACGATCCGCACCCGCGGCGGATCGGCCTCGACGACGAGCAGGTTCCCCGCGCCGTCGAACGCCAGGTCATCGATCGCCCCCCGTTGCGACCCGTCCGCGAGCCACCAGGGGGGCTCGCCGGCGACGGGCACGACGAGGATGCGCCCGCTGCGCCGCTCGCCGAGGAAGGCGTTGCCCCAGGCGTCCACGGCCAGCAGCCGGGGCCGGAACCCGCCGCCGGAGGCGGCGGCGAGGTCGCGTCGCGTCGCGCGCGAGTCGACATCGACCCGCACGAGCGCGGGGCCCCGCCCCTCGAGCAGGTGCAGCCGGCCATGTCCGTCGATGTCGATCGCCACCGGCGAATCCAGCACGACGCCGGCGGCCTCGCCGAGGACCCGCCGGAACGCGCCGCGATCGTCGAAGACGAGCAGGCGCGCCCGGCGATCGTCGAGGACATAGAGCATGCCGCTGGGGCCGAGACAGAACCCGCCGACTCCGCCCAGTTCCTCGCCCGCGTCGGACAGACGCGCCCGCAGGTCGAAGCGCAGCTCTCGCACGCCCGCCAGGTCGAAGCGCTCGACGACCGCCTCCCAGGGATCGAGCGTGAAGACCTTCAGCCCCGAGCGGGCGAAGATGCCGTCGGCCATCCCGGCGGGGCCGGATCCCTCCCCGCCGGCGTAGCGCCCCGGCTCGCCCACGCCGCGAGCGATGAAGAGGCGGCGGCGGCCGGAGGCGATACCGTAGACCGAGCCGGAGGAGTGGACGTCGATGGCCAGCGGAGCGATCGGCGCGCCGTCGACCGCGATCGCCCAGACGGCGGCGCTGTCCGCGCCGACGGCCGAGCGGGAGGCGGCGAGCGCGACGGACAACTCGGCTTCGGCGGCCGCCGGGCAGGCGCCGAGCAGCGCGGCGAGCAGGAGGGAACGGACGGCGGCGCGCATACCGGCCTCCGCGCCCGGGATCAACGCAGCGACCAGGCCAGACAGGGGTAGTGGGCGCCCGACTCGTCCATGCGCCACTCGAGCGCGCCGGCCAGTCGCGGTCGGCTCGCCAGTCGCGCCGCGTCCACGGCGCTCAGCAGGCGGTTGAAGAGCGCCGCGCCGAGGAAGAGGCTCGCCCGCCGGTAGGCGTCGCGGCTCGCCTTGCGCCGCTCGCGGAACTCGCGCCGGTCGGCGTCCGAGCGCCAGGTCCAGGCCTCGTCCGCCGCCGGGCTGTTGCGCGCGACATAGTCGTCGCGGGCGGCGAGGTCGTCGCCGTGGATCGCCCGGGCGGTGCGCGCCACATCGTGGACATAGGCGTCGCTGCTGCGGTACTGCCCCAGGTTGCGATAGTACCAATCGGGCTTGCCCCCGATGTCGCCCACGCCGGCGAAGTCCTCGGCGTAGTCGATGTAGCCCTTCTTGCGCACGTAGCCCTGTGCCTGTCCGACGGCGATGCCGACGAGCAGCGCCGCGTCGGCGACCATGAAGGTCCTGCCGCGCCTCTCGCGGCCCACCGCGCGATGACCGAGCCCGGGCAGGAGCAGGGAGGCGCCGATGGCCTCGAGTCGCGACGCGGCGCCCGCCTCGACGCGCTGATGCGGAGCGCCGTGCGCCAGGGTCGCCGCGGATGGCGCCCGCATCGCCGTGCCCGCGCCCGGCGCGATGCGCGCGCCGCGAGCCGGACCGATCTCGAACCCTCCACCCGGGGTCAGGCCGAAATCGGCCTGGGCGGGCAGGGCCAGGGCCAGGCCCGCCCCGAGACAGGCCATCCGGATCATCCACTCCCGCACCCCGACCTCCCGCAAGTCCCGCGCGCCGCTCAGAAGCGGTGCGTCAGGCGCACCTCAGGACGCACATCCAGCGGCGAGCCGCGCAGGTGCATGCGCACCTGTGTCCGCTCGCCCAGATCGAGCCCCAGCGAACGGGCCCCGATGAAGGCGTCCGCCGCGGAGACCAGATGGTTGAGGAAGATAGCCCGTCCCGTCCAGCGCTTGGCCTCGAGCGCCGACTCCCGGTCCTTCCAGAGCCCGCGATAGATCGACCGGCTGTCGGGCGAGTCCCACCCGCAGGCGTAGGCGTCGCGGGTCGCGTACTCGTAGAAGCGATCCCGGTTGGCGCTCTCCAGACTGGCGGCGATCTCGTCGTCGCTCGGCTGGCTCCACATGCCGCTGGGGCAGCCGTAGACGCTGCAGCTGTCCGGATCGGGCGCCCGGGTGTGATAGCGCTCGTAGTCCCAGTGACGGCCGGCGAAGGCGGCGTACTCGTCCCGCTTCTCCCGGCTGCTCTGGCGGAAGGCGCCGTAGGCGACCCATCCGCTGACCTCGAGGACGAAGTAGCCGAGACCGCGCAGGACCGCCCCGTTGCGCAGCTGGCCCGCTCCCGGGACCGCCGCCGACATGAGCGCCGCCAGCAGCGCCCGCGCGTTGCCGCGCCGCTCGGGTGGGGACGGGGAGGGCGAGCCGATCGCCAGCCAGTGGGCGCCCCCCGGCGCGCCGGCCCGACCCTGCCCGGTCCCGGCGCGCCGCGAGGCGGGCTCCGCCCACGCGAGACCGGCCTGGCCCCCGACCCCTGCCGGCTCTGCCATCCGGCCGGGACCGAGAAGCACGCCCGCCGCATCGCGCCCGTCGAGCGGGGCGATGAAGCCGAGGCCGCCGCGCGCTCCCGCCGCGGAGTGGCCGGCCGTGGACTCGACCGGGCCGTGGCGCAGCGGCTCGTCCGCTTCCGCGCCGCAGGCGCCGATGATCAGCGCCGCCAGGGCGGCGCAGGCCGCGCCCGCGCGCAACGCCTGTCCCTTCCGCTCGCTCCTACCCTGGCGCCCGGCGTTCATCCTCATGCCTCAACGCACGACGGCCAGCTTGCGCGTCAGCCGCAGCGGAGCCCCGGCGCCCTCGACCGTCATCCGGGCGACGTAGAGCCCGGAGGCGAGCCCGGCGAGGCCGAGATCCCACACGGTCTCCTCCTCGAGGCTGTCGGGGGCGCGCACGCCTTCCCATACCCGCTGGCCGCTCGTGTCGTAGAGCGCCAGCTTCAGCCGCCCGGGCTGCCCCATGCGGAATCTCAGCCGCCCCGTCTCTCCGCGCACCGGGTTGGGCGTGAAGAGGATGCTTCGCGGATCGATGAGCCCCGCGAAGCCGGCCGGCTGCGGCAGGCGCGCGCGCGCGTAGGCATGCGTCCGCGAGGGCCCGCCGTCGCTGCGCCACATCTCCCCGGGCCCCTCGGAACCCGCCGGGAGGCCCAGGTCGAGCACGGTGGCGAAGCCCATGGCGTCGACCAGCAGCAGCTGGATTTCGCCCCTCTCCCCGAGCGGCGCGGCATAGGGCCCGGCGATCAGCGGATAGCCGGCGGCGAAGGGCCAGCCGGGTACGCCGTCCCCATCCGCCGTGAAGGCGTGCAGCGTGCCGTCGCCGCTGGCCTGGAGGATCTCGGGCCTCCCGTCCCCGGTCACGTCGACGAGCAGCGGGCCGGAGGAGACCCGCGCGAAGGGGCTGGCATCGGGGTGCCAGACCGACCTCGGCCAGCGCAGTTCCTGCGCGCCCCGTTCCTGGAAGCAGTGGATCAGCCCCTCTTCCGTGGTGACCAGGTACTCCAGCACGCCGTCGCCGTCGGGGTCCCCGGCCACGGCGGGGCCGGAGGGGCGGCCGCCCAGCGTCCGCGGCCACCCGTCGAGCGCGCTCCCGTCGGGGCCGAAGAGCCCGAGGGTCCCCTCCTCGTCCAGCGCGAGCAGCCGGCCGGGCTCCCCCGCCGGCCCCTCGATCAGCAGCAGCGAGAGGATCCCCGCGCCCTTGCCGCCCAGCGCCACGGGCCAGCCCTCCGCCGGAGCGTATCCGTCGCGCTGCGAGCCGGTGGCCACGCGCAGGGCGCCGAGCGCGTCGCCCCAGACGAGCGCCGCGCTGCCGTCGCCGAAGAGATCGCCCGCGGCCAGCGCCGTCACCGCCGCGCCGCTCGGCCCGGTCCGCCAGAGCAACGGATTGGCCGCCCCCGGCAGCAGCCCGCGCAGGCGCCCCTCCGAGTCGCCGACGACGATCACCGAATCGAGCAGCGTCGGCGCGGTCGTGAAGCGCAGCGCGGGCGCGACGGCGCCCCCTCCCGGGTAGCGCATTCGCTCCGTCCCGAATGCGTCCCAGGCGTGCACGCGCGTGTTCGTCGCCGCGGCGAGCAGCCGCAGCGACCGCCCCTGGGCCGGGATGAAGGCCGGGTGCGCGGCGATCCCGGGCAGGAGCGTGCCGTCGACCAGGGCGAAGTGCCCGCCCGCATCGGCGTAGGGGTAGCCGCCGCCGTCGGGCCAGAAGGCGAGCACCTCGCGGCCGTAGCGGCCGAGCACGTCCCGGCCGCCGGCGGCGAAGATGTCGGGCGTGCCGTCGCCGTCGATGTCGACGATGTTCACCGACTCGTCGCTGAGGGGATCGCCGGCGTAGACGGGCCACCCGGGACGCACGAAGCCCCGCTTCAGCGCGACGCGCATCGACGGGCCCGCCGAGTCGAGCACGGCGATCTCGATCCCGGTCGCCCCGCCCGCGCCGGAGCGCGTGTCGGGCCGCGTGTCGGTCCCGAACCTCGTGTAGCCTCCCTGGAACCAGTAGTCGAACGCCCCCCCGGTCCACTCGACGCTGTAGAGGTCCCCCAGGTCCTCGATGCCGTCGGCCTCCTCGACATCCACGCCGCGCCGCTCGCGCGAGATGTTGATGCAGCCGTAGCAGACATTCGACGCCGCCTGGATGGCGGCGTTGTCGACGTGCCAGATCAGCACGCCGCTGCCCGGCAGCAGGTAGTCCTGCTCGTAGGCGCCCAGCGTGTCGGCCTCGGCGCGCGCCCCCTCCTCGTCGGGCCGGATGTTGCCCGGCCCGAGGAAGACGCCGGTGAGCGGGTCGGTCTCCAGGATCACCGTGCCGTCGCCGTTCAGGTCGAAGGGGCGGTTCTCGAGGATGAAGTACTCCGACGCGTACCAGGGGGCCCACCAGCCGGGCAGCCGGTCGAGGTACTCGAGCCACTGCCCCCCGATGGGCGCGAGCAGGAGCTCGTTGCCGGTCTGCACGGCCGGCAGCGTCGTCTGCAGGTCGCCGGTGACCCATCTGGCGCGCACGCCGTTGGGGAAGAAGAGCAGCTTGTGCCAGGGATCGAGGCTCGCGGGAATCGCGCCGCGGACGTAGAGCACGCGCTCGCCGAGCGTGTCGGCGGCGACGGTGCCGTAGAGCTGCTCGCCCGAGTCCATCAGGCTGAACATGCCCACCATCGGCGAGAAGTCGAGCACGTTGTAGAGGTCGAAGAAGCCGAGCTGGTGGCCGAACTCGTGGGCCAGAACGCCGTTGAGCGCCGCCGTGTAGCCGTCCTGCGAGACCGCCTCGGGCATGACCATGATCAGGTCGATGAAGAAGGTCGAGTCCTGCACGCAGACCGGATCGGCCAGGAAGACGTTGAAGCTGGGGATGTCGTAGGGCGAGTCGCGCAGGATGTCGCCCTGCAGGTCGGGGCCGGCGTGGAAGAGGATGAAGCTCTCGTAGCGGCGGAAGTCGGGCGGCTCCTCGGCGGTGTCGGCGGCGGCGAAGGCGTCGCGCACGAAGCGCTCGGCCAGGGCGAGGATCGCGCCGCTGTTGGCCACCTCCCAGGGGCCGTAGTGGATCGTGTCGGCCAGGTGGTAGGCGGAGTCCTCCTCGGCCGGATAGATGTCGTAGTCGATGAACAGCGTGCCGCCCGACTGCTTCCAGTAGTAGCGGCGCAGCGCCTCCATGTGGCTGGCGTAGAAGCTGCGGTTGTGCGGCGGGGGATCGACGATCAGCCCGGTCGAATCGCGCAGGTCGAAGCGCCCGTCGGGCGTCGTGCTGAGGGGACCGGCGCTGTCGCGGAGGAAGTCGATGCGCAGGGCGAGCACGCGCACCGTGTCGACCGGCGCGCGCGCGGCCTGAAGACCCGACCGCAGCCGGTCCGGGGAGGGCGTGAGGAACTCGCCCAGGTCGAGGTCGGGCCGCGCGGCGCGCAGGCGCCGCCAGAGGATCCCGTCGGGACCGGGCGCGCGCGCGGGGTCGCGCAGCACGCGGGGGAACTCGCGGGGGCGGAAGTCGGAGGGCAGGCCCTGCGCCGGCGCCGGAGCCGAGTCGCCCTGGCGCAGGAGACCCTCGGCGCGGCGCACCGTCAGGGGGCGGTCGATCGCCTCATCGCCGGCGGCTCCCGCCGGCATCCAGCCCAGTGCGATGCAGCACCCGAGGCACCCCCAGACCCGCCGCGCCGCTCCGCTCACTGGAACAGCACCCCTACGGAGAGGTAGCTGACGCGCTCGAGATCGAGCGCCTGGGGAACGCTGGAGTAGTCGAAGCGCACGACGCGCTCGTTGCCGAAGCCGACGTCCAGTCCGGCGCCGAAGGTGGCCGCCTCGATCTCGCCCTCCGGGTCGTAGACGTAGCCGGCGCGGAAGTGGAGCCTGCTCTGGATCGAGAATTCGACGCCGGCGTTGAGCAGCTCCTTGGCTTCTCCCCATCCGAACCTGGGCTGGCCCTCCAGCTCGTCGCGGCCCGGGTAGGTGATCAGCGCCTTGTTCACATCGAAGCTGGCGACGATGCCCAGGGCCTCGCCCTGATAGGCCTGCACCCCGATCCCCGCCTTCAGGTTGCGCGGCAGCGGATCGCCCTGGTCGGCCTCGATGAAGACCAGCTCCGAGCCGATGTTCTGCACGTTGAAGCCGACCGCGTAGGGCACGCCCAGCTGCCCGGTCATGCGGAAGCCGAGATCGACGCCGAAGGCGTCGGCGCGGCCGTCCTTCTCGACGCCGACGATGGCCATGGCCCACTCGGGGGCCAGGTCGACGAGGATGTACTTGAGCGACACGCCCACGTCGATGTCGCCGATGATCGACCCGGGCCGTCCCCCATGGACGCGCGTCCCGAATCCGACGGCGGGCACGAACTCGTAGCTGCTGAAGAAGCCGTGGGAGATGTTCTCGTTGTCCACCGCCTCGGTCTTGCCGTAGGAGAGATACATGACGTCGACGCCGAAGCCGCCCCACCCGCCCAGCTCCGAGGCGTAGGCGATGTTCAGGTAGTAGACGTCGTCGGCCAGATCGGGCACGAGCTTGGCCACCGTCGAGGAGAGCTCCGTGCCGGCCAGGCCGGCGAGCGCCGCGGGGTTCCACCAGATCGAGTGGGCCCGCTGATCGAGCGCCACGCCCGACTGGCCCATGCCCGTCGCCCGCCCCCCCGGCTTGATCTTGAGCACGCCGGTGCCGCCGTAGGTCTGGGCCTCGGCCGGCGGGGCCGCCCAGCAGGCGAGGCAAGCCAGTCCCAGCGCCACCCCGAGCCACCGCATCTGCGTCTTCATCGTCGAATCCCCGCTCTGCTTGCGCGGCGCCGACAGGGGCGGCGGCCGCGCGGCTTCGATATCTCAACCCCCTGCCTGCGGAAGAGTTTCCCAGCCTCGGGGCCGGCCCGGTTCGCGGGCCGGCGCCAGACTAGCACGCCCTCCCGGCCCCCTCAACCACGGCTAGCGCAGCACGGCCAGCCGCTCGACCCGCTCCTCGCGGCGTCCCGCGGCGTCGCGCGCCGCCACCCTGTAGAAGTAGAGCCCGTTGGCCAGGCGATCCCCGTCCGCGTCGCGCCCGTCCCAGTGGATGCCGACCTCGCGCGCCCTGGCGGGCGTGAACCGATCGCCCGGCAACGTCACGATCTTCCGGCCCGTGGCAGTGTAGATATCGACCCCGACGTCGGCATCTCGACCGATCTCGAAGAAGAAGCGCGTCCCGCCCTCCGTCGGGTTGGGCATGTTGTAGACCAGCCCGAGCAGCGGGCCCGGGGAGACCGCCCCGCCGAAGACGAAGTCGAGGCTGGCACGGCTGCGGCGGCCCAGGTTGTCGGAGGCCTCCAGCGCCAGGGTCAGCGGCTCGCCCCCGGGCAGCGCGGCCGGCAGCTCGAAGGCGACGGTCGCCGAGCGGTAGTCCTCTCCGAAGTCCACCCGCCCAGCCAGATCCTCGGCCACGAGGAGCCTCCCGTGGAGGTCCTCGACGGTCCAGACGACCGAGCGGGGGGGCGCGAGCCCGGCGACATAGATGCCGCTGTCGTCGGTGAGCTCCGCGGTCAGTCGGCTCCCCGCCCGGGGCGTCTCTCCCGGCGCCTCCCACTGCAGCACGATGACCGGCCCCAGCGTGTCGCCTGGGGCCGGTTCGCGC
>VGIY01000057.1 GCA_016867695.1 Candidatus Eiseniibacteriota bacterium
CCCGACTTCCTGGTCCCGGACGACGGTCCGGCGCGGCGCCGCCGCGAGCTCGACCGGGAGCGGGCCGACCGGGAGCTGGACGCGGGCGACGAGGTCTTCTGGATGGTCTGTCCCAAGTGCGGCGACCATCTCAGCGAGCACGAGTTCGACGGGGTGCACGTCGAGCGCTGCGAGGCCTGCGGCGGGCTCTGGATCGACAAGGGCGAGAGCGATCTGCTGCTCTCCCTGGCCGCCGACGACCGCGCGCTGGCGCGCCGCGCCCGCGGCATCCTGCAGTAGGCGCTCGCTCCCGCCCGCGGCGCGGCGGCGCTCACGTCCGCCGGGAGCGGGCGATCCGTTCCGTTCCCGCCCGCCGCGCGCGGCTCGCCGTCCGGGTCCGTCGCCCGCGGCTCAGCTCATCCCCGCCCGGTGCCCGCCCGGCAGCGTCACCTTGACGGCGAGCACGCCGTAGGGCGTGGCCTCGAGCACCTCGAAGGCCGCCCCGGCGATCGTGAAGCGCTCGCCGATCCGGGGCACGCGGCCGGCGCGCTTGAGAATCATCCCCCCGATCGTGTCGTACCGCCCCCGGGGAAGCTGCAGCCCCAGCTCCTGATCGGCGTCGTCCACATCCATCAGGCCGTCGAGGATGAAGCTGTCCGGCCCGACGCGCCGCAGGGTGCGCGGCGGTCGTTCGTGCTCGTCGGCCATCTCGCCGACGATCTCCTCGGCGATGTCCTCGACGGTGACGATGCCCTCGCAGGAGCCGAACTCGTCGACGACGACCGCCATCGGGCTGCGCGTCTTCTGCAGCTCGACCAGCAGGTGATCGATGCGCTTGGAGTCGGGAACGATGGGGATCGGCCGCATGTAGGCGTCGACCGTCCCGCCCCGCTGCGGGTCGTAGAGCAGGTCGAAGGCATTCACCAGCCCGACCACCCGGTCGCGCTGGTCCTCGTAGACGGGCAGGCGCGTGTAGCCATGGGCGCGGACCGTCGCCCGCCAGGCGTCGGTGGAGGCGCCCCGCTCCAGCGCGACGATGCGGTTCATCGGGATCATCACCTCGCGGGCGACCGTGTCGCGGAAGTCGAGCAGCGAGGAGAGCATGCGCCGCTCGCTGCGCGCCTCCTCGGAGTCCCCCACCGCCTCGCGCACGAGCAGGCGCAGTTCGTCGCGGGTCAGCGTCCCCGCCCGGTGGCGGCGGCCCGACAGGCGCCGGAGCGCGCGGACGTAGAGCTGGATCAGCCCGGTCAGCGGCATCGCCAGGTGGTGCAGGAAGTCGAGCAGCCGGGAGTCGCGGGCGAGCATGGCCGTGGCGCGCTTGCGGGCGACGACCTTGGGCAGGATCTCGGCGGCGACCACGACCACCGCGGTCAGGCCGAGGGTGACGACGAGCGGCGCCATCCAGGGGGCGCGCATCAGCCGGTCCACGGCGATCGTGGCGATCGCCGCCGCCAGCACGTTGGCCGCGGCTGCGCCGGTGAAGCAGAGCGTCAGGACCTGATCCCGATGCCCGAGCAGGCGCAGCGCCCGGCGCGCCCCCGCGTCCCCCTCCTGGGCGCGATGGCGCAGCCGGATCTGGTTGGCCGACAGCAGCGCCATCTCCGCCGCGGAGAAGTAGGCGCTGATCCCGAGGAGCAGCCCGATCAGGGCCAGCGGCAGGAGCAACGCGGTCATGCCTCCTCCCCGTCGCCGGCGCGGTCGGGCAGCTCAAGCAGCGCGCTCTGCACGCGGTGGCGGGCCACCTCGAGGATGTGGAAGCGGAACCCCTCCCAGGCGATGACCATCCCGGGGCGCGGAATGCGGCCATGGATCCCGCAGAGGAAGCCGCTCAAGGTCACCGCCGACTCCTCCGGGAGCGAGAGATCGAGGTGCCCGTTGAGCTCGGCGAGCGCGATCCTGCCCGGCACGACGAAGAGCCCCTCGCCCTTGCGGCGAATCGGCGTCGCTTCGAGATCGAACTCGTCGTAGATGTCGCCGACGATCTCCTCGACCACGTCCTCGCGCGTGACCAGCCCGACGACCTCGCCGTGCTCGTTGACGATCATCGCCAGGCCGGTGCGGGTGCGCTGCATCTCCTGGAAGATCCGGTCGACCCGCGCCGTCTTCGGGAAGAAGGCCGCCGGGCGCAGGCAGGCGCGCAGCCCGCGCCCCGGGTCGAGCAGGTACTCCTTGGCCTGGACGAAGCCGACGACGTTGTCGGTGTCGCCCGTGTGGACCGGATAGCGGGAGTGGCGCGACGCGCGCATCTCGGCGACGATGGCCTCCTCCGGGGCGTCGACGGCCAGGTCGACGAGGTCGATGCGCGGAGTCATGACCTCCTCGGCGGTGCGGCCCGGGAACTCGAGGATGTTCTGGACTAGGCGCGCCTCGCTCGAGGTGATCGCCCCGCCCTCCTCGTCCGTCTCGCGCAGCAGGGCGCGCAGCTCGGCTTGGGTCAGCAGGCCGCCCGGACCGGGCGCCTCGCGGGGCAGCTTGAGGGCCCGCAGCAGCCAGCCCGCCAACCCGTAGAGAAGGGTCCTCAGCGGGCCGAGCAGCTTCTCCGCCAGACCGAACCCGCCGGCGTGGAGCCGCGCCACGGCGGCCGGGGCGCCCATCGCCAGCGTCTTGGGGGTGATCTCGCCGAAGATGAGCACCGCCGCAGTGACCGTCAGCGTGGCCCAGGCGAGGGCGCGCCCGCGATCCTGCAGCAGCATGAGGAAGCCCGCCGTGGCGAAGGCCGAGAGGGCGATGCTGGTCAGGTTGTTGCCGACCAGGAGCACGGCCAGCGTGCGCTCGGGCCGCTCGAGGAGTTTCAGCAGCCGGCGAGAGGCGCGGTCCCGGCGCTCCCGGAGCTGGTGGATCTGCAGCCGCGTGAGCGAGAAGAGGGCCGCTTCGGTGGCCGAGAAGAAGGCCGAGCAGAGGAGGAGCCCCAGCATGCAGGCAAGCAGTAGTGGCTCCACCCGTTGTCCTCCCCAGTCCCGCCGCGGCCGGTCCGGCGGCGGCCCGTAGTCTAGGAAGCGCCTGCGGCAGGGTCAAGAAGACCGCGGCCCGCCCGCCGAACCGGGCCCGCCCGCGCGCTCCGCGCCAAGGGCCTTCGCGGAGTTCCGCGGGGGGGGGCGAGGCGTCCGGGAGGGCCGCCGGGGCCGGCCCCCACCCCTGGCCCACCGCGCGGGCCGGGGAGGGGGAACATGCGCGCCCGACGCACGCGCCCTCCGCCGGCCCGGGAGGGGGAGGCAGTCCTTGCGGCCCCCGCGCGCCGTGCCTTACAATGCCATGTCTTCGGATCGGCCCGTCGACAGGGCCCGCGGCGGCTATTCGGCGAAGGGGATCACGGGAATGGCGCTCTTCGAGACGATGCGTGAGAACACGAAGATCATCCTCTGGATAACGGTGGCCGCCTTCGTGCTGCTGATCTTCCTGGCCTGGGGGGCCGACTTCGCCACCGGCGGCGGCCCCGGCCGCGGAGAGGCGGGCGTGATGGCCCGGGTCAACGGGGAGCGACTCTACGACCGGGAGTACAGCGACGCGCTGGAGCAGGCCCGGCAGCTCTACGAGCCCCAGCTCGAGGGGCCTCCGGACGAGGAGTTCCTCCTGATGCTGCGCGCCAACACCTGGAGCCAGCTGATCGACCGCAAGCTGCTCCTGCAGGAGGCGAGACGCCACGACATCGTGGTCACCGACCGCGAGGTGGCGACCGCTCTGCTCTACAACCCCCCGCCGCGCCTGCGGGCCAACCCCGCCTTCCTCAACGAGCAGGGGCAGTTCGACATGCAGCGCTACCAGTCCTGGATCAGCCAGACGAACACGGCCGCGCTGGAGCGCGAGTACCGCGAGCTGGTCACCCAGGAGAAGCTGCGCATGATCCTGCTGGCCGGCGTGGCGGTATCCGAAGAGGAGCTGCGCGAGACCTGGCTCGACCGGAATCAGCGGGCCAGCCTGGCCTTCGTCCAGATCCCCTACGTCGCGCTGCTGCGCGACGCCGCGCCGGACGACGCCGCGCTCGAGCAGTTCCTGAGCGCGCGCCGGGCCGAGTTCCGCCAGCCCGAGCGGGTGCGCCTCGAGTTCGTGCGCCTGCCGAAGGGACCCGCCCAGGAGGACACGCTCGAGGCGCGCAGCGAGATCCAGGAGGCGCTCCAGGACCTGCGCCGCGGCGACGACTTCTCGCTGCTCGTCAAATCCTACTCGCAGGCCCCGCGCTCCCGTTGGGGCGAGGAGGAGGGCGTCTACCTCTCGCGCGAGGAGCTGCGCCCGCCGGAAGTGGCCCAGGCCGCATTCAGCCTGCCCGTCGGCCAGGTCAGCGACCCGCTCACCAGCGCCGATGGATTCCATCTGCTCCGCGTCGTCGACCGGCGCACCGAGGACGGCGTCGAGAAGGCCAAGATCGCCGAGCTCTTCGTGCCCATCCGCATGTCCTACGAGACCAACTACGCGCTCCAGGAGCGCGCACTCGACCTGGCCGACAGCACCGAGGCCGGCGACTTCCGCCAGGCCGCGGCGTCGCTCGGCCTGGAGATCCAGGACACGGGCCTCGTCGACCCGCAGGGCTTCCTGCCCGGCCTCGGACGCCTCGCCGCGGCCAAGGAGTTCGCGCTGCGCGGCCGGGTCGGCCAGTCGAGCCGGCCGATCGAGGCTCAGGATGCCTGGTACGTGCTCCATCTCGCCCAGCGCCAGCCCGCGGGGGATCCGCCGCTGAGCGACATTCGCCGGCGCGTCGTCAACCGCTACCTCGAGGAGCAGCGCCGGCACCAGGCGATGGACAGGGCCGAGGCGATCCTGGAGCTGTGCCGCACCGGCGTGCCGCTGGCGTCGGCGGCCGGGATCGACTCCGTCGCCCGCTACGACGTCGCCGAGGATGTCCCCCGCCAGGGCTTCGTCCGCGGGCTGGGCCGCGAGCCGAAGCTCCTCGGCCTCGTCTTCGCCGCCAGGGAGACGGGCCTGCTGCCGCGCATGGTCGTCGGCCAGATGGGCGTCTACGTCGCCGAGGTGATTCGCCCGGCGGTCTTCGACGAGCAGGCCTTCGCCGCCGGCAGGGAACAGCTGCGCCGCGAACTCGTGCAGGAGAAGCAGAGCCGGGTGATCAACGACTGGCTGACCGAGCTGCGCGAGAAGGCGCGGATCGAGGACTTCCGGCCGGTCGTCGCCTCGACATAGCCCGTTCGGCGCCGGCCGCGGGGGGCCCATGCGCGCAGGCGCGATCGTCCGCGAGGCGGTCGCCAGCACCTTCGCCCGCCACACGGCGATGCTCGTCTCGGGCACGGCGGTCGGGTACATCCTTACCGCCCTCGCCTCGCCCCTCCTCGGCCGCCTTTACAGCCCCGCCGACTTCGGGCTGCTGGCCCTCTTCGCCTCGCTGGTGGGCATCCTGGGCGAGGCGGCCACGGCGCGCTACGAGCTGGCCATCGTCCTGCCCGAACGCGACGAGGAGGCGGCGAACCTGGTCGCCCTGACGGCGGGGGTGGTCGTCGCCGCTTCCCTGGCCGCGCTCGCTCTCGTCGCGCTGGCCGGCGGGGCCTTCGCCCGCCTGCTCGGCAGCCCGGAGCTCACCCCGTTCCTCTGGTGGGTGCCGCCGGTGCTGCTCGCCCTCGGCCTGGACGCGGCGCTGAGCCACTGGATGACGCGCCGGCGCGCCTTCCTGCGCCTCTCGGCCATGCAGATCGGCCGTTCGGCGGGGACGGCGCTGACCCAGGTCGGCGCCGGTCTGGCCCGCGCCGGGTCGGCCGGGCTGGTGGCCGGCCGGGTCGTCGGCGAGGCCTGCGGGTTCGCCGGCCTCGCCCTGCAGCTGCGCCCGGCCGACCGCGAGCTGTTCCGCCGCTCGATCCGTCTCCCCGAGATCCTCCGCCTCGCCCGCGCCTACAGCGACTTCCCCCGCTTCAGCATGCCGCAGGGGCTGCTCAACGCGGTCTCCCAGAGCTTGCCCCCCTTCCTGCTGGCCGCCTTCTACGACACCTCGGTCGCCGGGCTCTACGCCATGGGTCACCGGCTGCTCTACCTGCCGGCGCGCTTCATCGGGCAGGCGGTGCGCCAGGTCTACCTGCAGCGGGCGAGCGAGACCCGCGCGCGCGGCGGCGATCTCCACCGCCTATTCACCCGGGCGACGCTGGGGCTCGCCGCGCTCGGCGCGCTGCCGGCGCTGGCGATGGTGCTCTGGGGCCCGGACCTCTTCCGCCTGGCGCTCGGCCCGCAGTGGGGCGAGGCGGGCGTCTACGCCCGCTGGATGACGCTCTGGCTCTACTTCGCCTTCGTCAATCCCCCGGCGATGGTCCTGATGCAGGTCCTGCGGCTGCAGCACCTGCTGCTCGCCTACGACGCGACACTGCTCGTCGCCCGCTGCGCCGCGTTCGTCCTGGGCGGAATGCTCCTCTCGCCGCTGGCCACGATCGCCCTCTTCAGCCTGATCGGCGCGCTCTTCAACGCCGCGCTGCCGGCGGCCCTCTGGTGGCACACGCGCCGCACCCGGCCCTCGCCCGAGGCGCCGCGCTAGACCGCGCCTCGCTTGACAGCGGTCGCGGCGGAAACCATGATCCCGGCGATGTTGCAGGCTTGGATATCGCTCTCTTCCGCCGCGGAGGCGGCGCCGGAGCCCCGCGCGCGTCCGGCGCCGGCGCCGGTGGAAACCCTCTACGACCGCCCGATTGCCGGCCGGCGCGTGCGCGTGCTCGCCTCCCCCGCCGGGTCGGGCGCCGCGGCGGCGCGCGCGGAGACGGGGCGCTGGACGCTGCGCCTCGGCCGCTGCGCCGCGCCCCCCGCGGAGGCGGAGGAGGACGCCGAGCCGACGCTGGTCATCGACGAGGCGCGAGAGCAGGCGCGCTTCTTCGTCCCCTTCAGCGCGACCGGGCAGCTCTTCCAGGCTCGCCGCGGGGAGGCCCTCTGCTTCGCCACCGATCCGCGCCTGCTCGCCCGGCCCGGCGCGACGCTCGATCCGCGGGCGATCCTCTGCCTGCTCGAGTTCGGCGCGCTCACGCCGCCGCTCTCCCTCTGGCGGGAGGTGCGCCGCCTCGCGCCAGGACGCTGGACGATCGTCTCGCTCGCGGATCTCGCCCAGGAGACGCGGCTCGTCGATCCCTGGAGCCCCGCGCCGGAACCAGATCTCGCGCGGCTCGACGCGGACTCCTGGGAGGCGCTGGTGGCCGCGCGGCTCGATGCCGCGCTGCGCGAGAGCTGCCCAGCCGGGCGCCCGGCGATCCTCTTCAGCGGCGGCGTCGACTCGGGGCTCCTCGCCGCGCGGGCCGCCGCCTTCGGCTGGGGCGACACGCTGCTGGCCAACTACAGCCGCGGGCCGGACGATCCCGAGGCGGCGCTGGCCGCGGCGATGGCCGCGCGCCTCGGGCTGCGCTGCGTCGCCCTCGCCGATGATCCGGCCGACTGGGCGGAGCCGATCCGCGGGCTGGCCGCGCACTACCCGCAGCCGCTCGGCGACTACTCGATGATCCCGACGCTGCTCCTCCATCGCCGCGTCGAGGAGCTGGCCGGGTCCGGCGCGGTCGTCTGGGACGGATCGGGGGCCGACGGCGTCTTCGGCGACTTCCTCAAGCTCGCCCGCTGGCGGCGGCTCTACCGCTGGCCAGCGGCGGCACGGCGCCTAGCCGGCTGGGCCTACCGCGCCGGCAGCTTCTGGGGCGCCGACCGCGCCCTCGCGCGCCGCCTCGCCGCGGCGCGCATCTCCGGGGAGACCCCCTTCCTGCTCGCCTCGATGATCGCCGAGCACCCGCTGCGGGGCATCGCCTACGACGCCGACCCTCGCGATCTGCGCGCGCTCCACGAGGCGTTCGCCGGGGCCGTCGCCGAGATCGCCACGCTGCCGGAGCCGGAGGCCCCCTCGCGGATCCTCGATCTGCGCCACATCGTCTGCGACTTCACGGCGCAGAAGGACGCCCCGCTCGGCCTCGGCCGCCCCGTCGACATCGCCTATCCCTTCCTCGCCCCCTCCGTCGTGCGCCTCGGCGTGCGCGCCGCGGGGCTGCGGCGCGAGCCGGGGGAGTCGAAGGCGGTGCTCAAGCGCCTGCTGGCCCGCGCCGTCCCGCCGGAGATGGTCTACCGGCCGAAGAGCGGCTTCATGCCGCCGATCCACGAGGCCTTCCGCGCCGGGCCGGTGCGCGAGGCGCTGGCCGAGGCGATCGCCCCCGGCAGCCCGCTGGCGCCCTGGCTGCGGCGCCGCCCGATGGAAGTGCTCCTGCGCGCGGCGGGCCGCCGCCGGCTCGCCCACCGGACGTACAACTTCCTCTGGATGGTGCTCTGCGCGGCCCACTGGATCCGCCGCTTCGACGACGCCGGCGGAGAGGCCGAGCCCGCCGGCGGGCCGCGGCGCGCAGGAGCGCCTCCCGCCGGTCCGGCGGGCGCGGCGCCGGGGAGGCGCGATGGCTGAGGCGGCACGCCGGGGCCCCCCGCCGCTGCGCACGCGCGACGGCCTCGCGCGGCTCGAGCCGGCCGGCGACGAGGCGTACGAGCGCCTGCTCGCCGGCCGCCCGGAGGCGACCTTCTTCCACACCCGCACCTGGGCGCGGATCGTCGCCCGCGCCTTCCCGCACCTCGAGGACTGCTCGGGCATCCTCTCCGTGGAGGGGCGCCCGCACGCGCTGCCCCTCTTCCGCTGGAGCCGCTGGCGCGGGCTGTCAACGACGCTGCACAGCGGCTTCCCCTTCCTCTACGGCGGCCCCGTGCCGGCCGACGCCACCGCCTGGCGCGCCTGCCTCGCGCTGCTGGCCGACAGCCGCGCGGCCGTGACGCTGATCGGCAACCCGCTCGCCCCTCCCCTGGCGGAGACGGACCCCCCCGCCGGTCTGTCGCTCCGCGACGAGGAGACGCACCTGCTGGCGCTGCCCGAGTCGATCGAAGCCTACCGGGACTCGATCCTCAGCCCGCGGAAGCGCTCCTACATCCGGCGCCTGGCCCGCGAGGGCGTTTTCGTCGAGCCGACCCGCTCCGCGGAGGACCTCGCCGCCGTCTACGGCCTCTACCGGCGGCGCATGGCCGCCTGGGAGCGGGAAGCCGGCTTCGTCTACCCGATCGACTTCTACCGGGCCATGCTCGAGATCGGCGGCGACGCCGTGCGCCTCTACGCCGCCCGCCGCGAGGGCCGCCTGATCGGAGGGGCCTTCATCGTCCGCTGGAACGGCTGCGCGCACTACTGCACCGGCTTCTACGACGACCAGGCTCGGGACCTGCGGCCCAACCTCATGATCCAGGAGAAGGTCATCGGCGACGCGATCGCCGACGGCTTCCGGCGTTACGACTTCCTGCCCAGCGCCGGCCTGGCCGGCGTCGAGGCCTTCAAAGCCTCGCTCGGCGGCGAGCTAGTCCCGTTCCCGCGCTGGGAACGCAGCAGCCCGGTGCAGCGCTGGGCGCGCGTCGCGCGCGCCCTCCTGCGCCGCGGACCAGGAAGGGAGAGACATGGCGACGCCTGAGCTGGCGCTGCGCGGCGGCCCCCCGGTGCGCCGCGCCTACCTCGTCTTCGGCAGCCCCGACCTGCGCGACGAGGAGATCCGCGAGGTCGAGGCCGTGCTGCGCTCCGGCTGGCTCGGCACCGGGCCGCGCGTGGCGCGCTTCGAGGAGGCCTTCCGGGAGTACATCGGCGCCCGCCACGCCATGGCGCTCAACTCCTGCACCGCGGGGCTGCACCTGTCAATGATCGCCGTCGGCGTGCGGCCCGGCGACGAGGTGATCACCTGCCCGATGACCTTCGCCTCCTCGGCCAACGCGATCCTGCACGTCGGCGCCCTCCCGGTCTTCGTCGACTGCGAGCGCGACAGTATGTGCCTCGATCCCGCCGCGGTCGAGGCGCGCATCACCCCGCGCACCAAGGCGCTGCTGCCGGTCCACTTCGCCGGGCGGGCGGCGGACATGACCCGGCTGCTGGAGATCGCCCGGCGCCGCGGCATCAAGGTCGTCGAGGACGCCGCGCACGCGATCGAGACGGTCCACCGGGGGCGCAAGGTGGGCACGATCGCCGACTGCACGGTGTTCAGCTTCTACGTGACCAAGAACGTCGTCACCGGCGAAGGGGGCATGGTCACGACCGAGGATCCGGGGATCGCCGACTGGATCAAGGTCGCCGGGCTGCACGGCCTGACGCGGGACGCCTGGAAGCGCTTCTCCGACGAGGGCTACCGCCACTACGAGGTCACCTTCCCCGGCTTCAAGTACAACATGATGGACCTGCAGGCCGCACTGGGGATCCATCAGCTGGCCCGGGTGGAGGAGAACCTGCGCCGGCGCGAGGCGCTCTGGCGCCGCTATCGCCAGGCCTTCGCCGGACTGCCGCTGACGGTCCCGCCCGAGCCCGCGGAGGGCGACCGCCACGCGCGCCACCTGTTCACGATCCTCCTCGACGTCGAGCGCCTGGGGGCCACGCGCGATCAGGTGCTCCAGGCCCTCCACGCCGAGGGCATCGGCACCGGAGTGCACTACCGGCCGCTCCACCTGCAGCAGTACTACCGCGAGCGCTTCGGCTATCGCCCGGGTAGCTTCCCGAATGCCGAGTGGATCGGCGAGCGCACGCTCTCGCTGCCCTTCTCGACGAAGCTGAGCGACGCGGACGCCGAGGATGTGATTCGCGCCGTGCGCAAGGTCTGCACAGCGGCTTGGGGATAGGAGGCGGCGCGGAGGCGGCGCGACGGGGCGGCGGCGCGGACGCGGCGGCGTGAAGGCGTGGCGGCGGCGGCGGCGCGGACGCGACGGCGTGAAGGCGTGGCGGCGGCGGCGGCGGCGGCGCGTCGCCCTACTTCTTCTCGGCGTCGTTGCGCGAGACTTCGGAGGCCGCGCCCTGCCGCGTCGCGGCGCCCCCGGCGCCGTCATCCGCGCCGGGCTTGGGTTTGTCGGGCTGCTGGCGCATCCCGTCCCGGAACTCGGAGATCCCCCGCCCAAGACCGCGGGCCAGCTCGGGGATCTTCCGGCCGCCGAAGAGCAGCAACAGGACCAGGACGATGATCAGCAGCTCGGTCGTCCCGAGCGGGCCAAGGAGCATCGCCAGGGCCGGGGATTCCATCTCGTGCCTCCTTCTTTGCCGCCAGGGTAGCACATCTCGGGCGGCTGCGCGCGGCCCGGTCTCCGCCGGGCGGCCCGTCAAGGCCCCGGCGCCGACTCGGCCAGGCGAGCCGCCAGATCGGCCCCGAGGATCACGATCACATCGGTCTCGGGGGAGTTGCGCACCTGGCGCACCAGCCGCCCGACGCCGTAGCGGGCCTGCAGATGGAGACGCACCGCTTCGGCCTTGCCCGGCTCCCCGCAGCGGTCGATGACGACCGTCTCGCCGTAGTCGTCGGCGTCGGCGGTGCTCACGCCGCAGACGTCGAAGCCCGCCCAGCGGAAC
>VGIY01000058.1 GCA_016867695.1 Candidatus Eiseniibacteriota bacterium
CTCAGACAGTCCTCGCTCGCGCGCAGGCGCGCTCGCTGCGGGAACTCGCGGCAGGCCCTCTCCGGTCCCCTCGCCCCTCGGGGCAGCGGCCGCTCGCGCGCGGGCGCGCTCGCTGCGCCGCGGCGGGGCTCACCGTCCCGCGGGGGGCTCCCTTCGCGCGCGCGTCGCCGCGTGGATCGGCGTGTAGCGGGAGAGCGGGTCTTCCGGCTCGATGTCCTCGTAGAAGCCGGTGAGCACGAAGCCGGCTTCCAGCTGACCGGCGATCTGCTCGGTCAGCGTGTGGCTGAACTCGAGCGGCCGGCGGTCGCGCAGGCGCTCGCGCAGCGCGTCGGCGGGGAGGTCCCGCACATCGGCGTAGGGCAGCCGGTGGCGCACGGTCAGCCGGCCCCGGTCGTAGTCGTCCTGGTCGAAGAGGTAGACGATCGGGCAGGTGAACCCCGCCAGCAGCTCGCCGCCCGGGCGCAGGACGCGATGGGCCTCGCGCCACACGGGGCGGAGGTCGGGCGCGAAGACGTTGGCGATGGGGTGGACGACGAGGTCGAAGGCGCCGTCGGCGAAGCGACCGAGGTCGGCCATGTCGCCGCGGATCGCGGCGAGCTCCAGGCCCTCGCGCCGCGCCACGCGCCGATCCTGGGCGAGCTGCTTCGGGGAGTTGTCGTAGACGGTCACCCGCGCCCCGGCCGCGGCCAGGATCGGTCCCTGCTGGCCCCCGCCGGAGGCGAGGCAGAGCACGCGCGCGCCGTGGAGCGGAGGGAACCAGGATCGCGGCACGGGCAGGGTCGGCGTGAGGAGGATCTGCCAATCGCCGCGACGCGCACGGGCGATCGCCCCGGCGTCGACCGGGATCGTCCAGCGGTTCCGGCGGGCGACCTCGGCGTCCCAGGCGGCGGCGTTGTGCGCGACGACATCGATCGACGCCGGGCGGCGGGGGGCGGGCTTCGCCGCGGGGCGGCGCGCGGGGGCGGGGGCGGCGGCCGGGCGTCGGGGCGCGGGCGTGCGGCGAGCGCGGCCCTCCAACGGATGCGGGCCGTCGTCGCCGGTCGGGGAGGTGGGCCAACCGAATCGCGCCAGGTCCACGCGCCCGCGCTCGTCGAACTCGACGCCCTCCGCCGCGAGCAGAGCGCGCTGGTCGCGATGCCCCTCTCCGTGGCGGCGGGGGCTGACCTCGCCGCGGCTGTTGATGACGCGCTGCCAGGGTATGCGCAGCCCGGCCGGGGTCGCCGCCATGGCGTAGCCGACCATGCGCGGCGTGCAGCGCCCGATCCTCGCGGCGATGCCGCCGTAGGTCGCCACCCGCCCGCGAGGAATGCGGGCGACGAGCTCGTGGATGCGGCCGTAGAGGCCGGCGCCTTCGACCGCAGCGCTGCGGGTGCGGGCCATCGAACGGAACCTCCTTGCCGCCAGCCCGTGGGCCACGAATCCGCCCCCGTGGGCCACGAACCCGCCCCCGTGGGCCACGAACCCGCCCCCGTGGGCCACGAACCCGCCCCCGTGGGCCACGAATCCGCCCCCGTGGGCCACGAATCCGCCCCCGTGGGCCACGAATCCGCCCCCGTGGGCCACGAATCCGCCCCCGGGACCGCAATCAAGATGCCCCTCGCGCCGGGGGGGAGTTCCCTCTGGATCCGGCGCGTCCCGCCGGGGTCTAATGCTCTCCGCCCGCCCGCCGGGCGGGCGCCCCCCCCGGGGGGTCGTAGGTCCGCTGCTCGCCCCCCCCCCGCGGGGCGGAGGAGCCGTCACGCAGGAGGTCGGTCCATGGTCGTCGAAATCGCCCCGCGCGTCTACTGGGTCGGGGTGGTCGATTGGGACATCCGCCGTTTCCACGGTCACGAGCTCTCCACGCACCGCGGGACGAGCTACAACGCCTACCTGATCCTGGACGAGAAGATCGCGCTCGTGGACACGGTCGCCGCGCCCTTCGCCGGCCGGCTGCTCGAGAGTATCCGCGAGCTGGTCGACCCGGCGCGGATCGACTATGTGATCGCCAACCACGCCGAGCTCGACCACGCCGGGGCCCTGCCCGAGGTCATGCGCGAGGCGCCGCAGGCGTCGCTGATCGTATCGCGCCGCGGCGCGGAGAGCATTCCCGGGCACCATCATCGGCCCTGGCCGATCCGCGCCGTGCGCACCGGGGAACGGCTCTCGCTGGGCCAGGACGAGCTGCTCTTCGTCGAGGCGCCGATGCTGCACTGGCCCGACAGCATGTTCACCTACCTCGCCGGGCGCCGGCTGCTGATGCCCAACGACGCGTTCGGCCAGCACTACGCCGCCGGCCGGCTGTTCAACGACGAGGTCGACGGCCAGGAGCTCCTCCAGGAGGCGCGCAAGTACTACGCCAACATCCTCACCCCCTTCAGCGCGCAGGTGCTGAAGAAGATCGACGAGCTGCTGGCCCTCGAGCTGCCGGTGTCCATGATCGCGCCGAGCCACGGGGTCCTCTGGCGCGAGGATCCCCTGCAGATCGTCCGGCAGTACCAGGCCTGGGCGCGCCAGGAGCCGCAAAAACGCGCGGTGATCGTCCAGGACACGATGTGGGGCGCGACGACCCGGCTGGCGGAAGCGATCGGCGACGGGCTGACCGCCGAGGGCGTACCCTACAAGATCTTCCACGCCGCGGTCACCGACCGCAACGACGTCCTGGCCGAGGTCCTCGGGGCGGGAGCCCTCGTCGTCGGCTCGCCGACGATCAACCAGGGCATGCTGGGGACGATCACGGTGCTGCTCGAGGATCTGGCGCACCTGAAGTTCCACGTCCCGATCGGCGGGGCGTTCGGCAGCTACGGCTGGGGAGGCGAGTCGGTGAAGGCGATCGCCGAGCGGCTGGCCGCCTGCGGGCTGCGGCTGCCGGCGGATCCCCTGCGGGTCCAGTGGCAGCCCCGAGCGGAGGACCTGGCCGCCGCCGCGAGCCTGGGCCGCGCCGTCGGGGCGGCGGTCCGGGAGCTCTAGTGCGGGAGCGGCTCGGCGGCTCCCGCCTCTCCCGCGGGCTGCTCGTCGTCGCCGGCACGCTGCTCGTCGCCCTCGGCGTGGTCGGCGTCTTCGTGCCCCTCCTGCCGACGACGCCGTTCCTGCTGGCCGCGGCGGCCTGCTACGCCCGCAGCTCCGAGCGCATGCACCGCTGGCTCCTCTCGAAGAGGATCTTCGCCTTCTACCTGGGCGGGCGGGCGGAGCGCCGGGGGCTGCCGCTCGCCGCGAAGCTGACGACGCTGGCGCTCCTCTGGCTGGCGATCGGTTCCTCGGGCCTGCTGGTCGTCCCGGCGCGGCTCTGGTGGGCGAGGCTCCTGCTCCTCGCCGTCGCGCTGGCGGTCACCGCGCACATCCTGCGGATCGGTGCGCGGCGCGCGTGAACCGCCCGGTGGACCGGTGTGCGCCCCTCGCGCCCCGAGCGATCAGAAGAAGCTCTCCGTGTAGACGAGCGATTCCGGGAAGCGTTCGTCGATGATCCGGATCATGTCGCCGAGCATCTCGCTTCGGCCGCAGAGGTAGAAGTCGTAGCCGCCCGGTTCGAGCCGCTCGCCGGCGTAGTCGCTCACTCGGCCGCGATGGCCCCCCGGAATGGAGCGCGCCTTGTCCGCGCTCCGGGAGACGCAGGGCGCATAGATCTCCACGGCCGAGCGCAGCAGATCGTCGTCGTGGAGATCCCCGGCGCGGGAGACGCCCCGGAGCAGCAGGTACGCGCGCACGCCGGCCCGCGCCATCGCCAGAAAGGGTGCGACCCCGGTGCCCGTCGAGGCGAGAACCGCGCGCCGCGGCGAGGCCCGGAAGGTGAAGTATCCGTGCGGGCCGGTGATGGACAGCCTCGCGCCGGCAGGGATCTCCACCAGGCGCGTGGTCATCCGGCCGCCGGCGACGAGGCGGATGCAGAGCGTGAGCGTCGGATCCCCGGGCGCGTTGGTCAGCGTGTAGCTGCGCGTCAGTCCGCCGAGGCTCAGGCGGACGAACTGCCCGGGGAGGAAGCGGAAGCCGGGGGGGCGGGAGATCTCGAGGCCGAGCACGCCCGGGGCGAGCCGGCGCCGGGAGACGACCTCGACCGCGGCGGGCGAAGCGGATGCCGCTCGGCTCACGGCTCCCACTCGGTCTCCGCCGCGCTCGCCTCCCGGTTGGCGGCGCGGGCCAGGACGAAGAGGAAGTCGGACAGCCGGTTGAGGAAGACGACCGTCTGCTCGTACGCCGGCGGAGGGTCCGCCGTCTCCGCCAGCAGGGCCACGGCGCGGCGCTCCGCGCGGCGGCAAACGGTGCGGGCCACATGCGCCCAGGCCCCTGGAGCGCTGCCGCCGGGCAGGATGAAGCGCTCGAGCGGCGGCAGGCTGGCGGCCAGCCGGTCGATCTCCGCCTCGAGTCGGGCGGCTTCCTCCCCGCCAAGGTCCTTCAGCGCCTCCGCTCGCGGCGAGCCGGGCGCCGTCGCCCAGTGCGCCCCGGCCGCGAACAGGGCTCCCTGCGCGCCGCGGACGACCTCCGCCTGATCGGCCATCGTCGCCGGCAGGGCCGCCGCCAGCGCCCCGAGAACCGCGTTCAGCTCGTCGATCTCGCCGCAGACCTCCAGGCGGGGATCCGCCTTGGACACGCGCTCGCCGCTGAAGAGGCTCGTGCGCCCCCCGTCGCCGGTCCTGGTGTAGATCTTCATCGCTCCACGCCTCCGTTCGCGTCCCGATCGGCCAGCGTAACACCGGCGAGGCCCGCGCGGCCAGGAGTGCCTGCGGATCGGCGCTGCCGCAGCGTTCGCGCCTGCGAAACGAGCATCCCGGCCAGCATCAGCGCGCAGCCGAGCCACTCCCGCCCCCCGAAGCTCTCCTGCAGCACGAGCCGGCCGCCGAGCGCGGCGAAGACCGCTTCCAGGCTCATCAGGATCGCCGCGTGGGCGGGCGGCGCCCGGCGCTGGGCGACGACCTGGAGCGTGTAGGCGACGCCGACCGAGAGGACGCCGCTGTAGAGGATCGGCCACGCCGCGCCGGCGAGACCCGCCCAGCGGATCTCCTCCGCCGCCAGGGCGACGGCCAGGCTCGCGACCGCGCAGACCGCGTACTGGAGGCAGGCCAGGGCCGTCGCCGGCAGGCCCGGGGAGATCCGGCCGATGAGGATCACGTGCGCGGCCCAGAAGAAGGCGCCGCAGAATACCAGCGCGTCGCCGCGGGCCATCGCGAGTCCCGAGCCGGCCGCGGCCCCGGTGTCGGCCCGGACGCTCAGGAAGTAGAGCCCGGCGAGCGCGAGGAGCGCGCCGGCCCAGCCGCCCGCGCCGGGGCGCTGTCGCCAGAAGAGGCCCAGCAGGGGCACCAGGATCACGTAGAGGCCGGTGATGAAGCCCGCCTTGCCGGCCGTCGTGTGCACGAGTCCGCCCTGCTGCAGCGCCGCGCCGCCGAAGAGGACCGCCCCGGCGCAGAGGCCGCCGGCGAGCAGGCGCGGCGACGGCGGGCGAGCGCCAGGCTCGCGCGATGACCGGGTGCGCGCGGAGGCCGGGCCTTCGGAGGGCGCGCCCGCGGGAGGGCGTGGCGTGGACGGGGGGCGCACCGAAGTCGCGCGCGCGGGCCGGGCTCGCAGGGCGAAGGGCAGCATCAGCAGCGCGCCGATGCCGAAGCGGACCGCGTTGAAAAGGAAGGGCCCGACGTGCTCCATGCCGGCGCGCTGGGCGACGAAGGCGAAGCCCCAGATCGCCGCCGTGACCAGCAGCAGGGCATCGGCCTCGAGCGCCCGCCGTCTCATCGCAGGTGGGTCCAGAGGATCCGCAGGCCGATGGCGATCAGCACGATCCCGCCCGCGGTCTCCATGCGCCTGCCGAGGGCGAGTCCCAGTCGCCGGCCGAGATGGAAGGCGCTGAACGAGAGCAGGGCGGTGACGACCCCGATGGCCGCGGCCGGCTGCCAGATGCGGGTTCCCAGGAAGGCCAGGCTCAACCCGACGGCCAGGGCGTCGATGCTCGTGGCGAGGCTGAGCGACAGGAGGATCAGGCCGCGGGAGGGATCGGGCGGGCACTCGGGGGCGCGGCCCAGGCCGGAGCGGATCATGCGCGCGCCGACGAAGCCGAGCAGGGCGAAGGCGAGCCAATGATCGAACGCGTCGATGAGACCGGCGAAGCGCGAGCCGACGAACCAGCCGAGGACCGGCATGGCGAACTGGAAGAAGCCGAAGCTGAGCGCGAGGCGCAGCGCGCCCAGCCGGTTCGGAGCCGGCCAGCAGGCGCCCGCGGCGAGGCAGACCGCCGCCGCGTCCATCGCCAGGCCGAGGGCGACGAGCAGGATCTCGAGCGGCGACACGCTAGGCGCTCCCCCGCCAGACGCCGGCGAAGGCCGCGCCGAGCGCCAGGAAGGCGAGCGCCGCGGCGGGCGCTGGCAGCGCCAGCACCGGGATCAGGAAGAGCAGGCGCTCGGCCAGGATCCCGGCCAGAACGACGAGCGCCATGGCGGCGACGACCGCCGGGCTGGCCTTGGCGGAGCGCGAGAGGAGCAGGACGAAGGGGATGAAGAACAGGCCGGCGAGGACGAGCGTCGCCATCCGCCGCAGCGGCGCCTCGCCCAGCCGGCGGAGGAGGAAGTCGACCTCGTGGGGCAGGTTCCCGTACCAGATGACCAGGTACTGGGCGAAGAACTGCCCGGCCCAGAGCAACGAGAAGCCGAAGAGCAGCGTCGCCGCGTCGAGCAGCGCGGCGCGATCGCCCCCCCGGCCTCGCCGCGTCTGGCGGGCGGCGGTGAGGGCCGCCACGGCGACGCCGGCGTAGAGCGCTTCGACGAAGAAGTAGCCGCCGAAGAGAGTGCTGACCCAGGGATACTCGAGCGACATGACCCAATCGAAGGCGATGATCGTCTGGCTGAACACGAAGACGAGCGCGTAGAGCCCGGCGAGGAACGATCGGCGCGGCGTGTCGCCCGCCACGGACCGGGCGTAGAGCAGGGCCAGGAACCAGACGGCCAGCAGCAGCGCCGCGTTGCGGGCGACGAAGAAGCCCGGCGACAGCCAGCCGCTCGGCTGCTGCGCCCAGGCGTAGACGGAGAGGCCGCGGGCGAAGACCAGGAAGGCGAAGGGGAAGACGAGCAGCAGCGGGTGGACCGCCAGCAACGCTCCGCGTAGCGGCGCGATCCAGCGGGCCCGGGTGAGATCGCCGGCGGCAGCCAGGGCGACGGCGCCCTGACCGACGGCGACCCAGAAGAGCAGAGCGGGCAGCAGCGCCCCCGGCGGCGCGGAAAAGCCGATCGCGGCGAGCGCGGCGACCGCCCCGGCGACGGCGAGGTAGGGACGCCTAGTCATAACCGTCTCCGTTCGGCACGAGGCAGGGGCGCCTGGTCATGACCGTCTCCGTTCGGGGCGAGGCAGGGGCGTCTAGGCATGGCCGCCTCCGTTCGGGGCGAGAGGGGGCCGGGCGCCGTCGCCTCCGTTCGTGCCGCCGCCAGCGTCTTCCGGCGACACCTCGATGACGAAGGCGTCGGCGTGCTCCTCGGGCTCTCGGATCCGCGCCGGCGAGGGCAGGCGCGCCAGCAGCAGGAAGCCGAAGAACGAGGCGAGCGCCCCGAGGAGGATCGTCAGCGCGAAGGCGACGACGATGAAGGCGGGCACCGAGATGAGCGGCTTGCCGCCCGTGATCAGCGGCCAGCTGCGCACGGTGAGGATCGGGAACGCGAAGCCGAGCAGGAGGCCGGCGCACGCCCCGGCCAGCGTGAAGTAGCGCAGCGGGCTCTGCCGGACGCGCAGCAGCGCCTCCGCCTCGTGGACGGGGACGGGGGTGCGCACGCGGATGCGCTCGGGCGATACGCCTTGGGCGCGCAGTGCCTCGAGCCGGGCGAGGAAGGCGGGCCTGTCGTCGAGCTCCCAGCGCTGGATCATGCCGCGGTTCCTCCCGGGCGCCCCTCCAGGGCCGGGTCGGCGGGCGACTCGGCGCGCTCCTTGAGCTCCGTCACCGACAACACCGGCAGGAGCTTCGTGAAGATCAGGAAGAGGGTGAAGAACATGCCGAAGCTGCCGATGGTGATCCCGATCTCGACCGCACTCGGCGAGTAGGTGCCCCACGAGTAGGGGTCGTACTCCCGGGCGAGCGCGGTGACGATGATCACGAAGCGCTCGCACCACATGCCGACGTGGATGAAGAGCGAGATCGCCAGGAGGTAGCCCGGATGGCGCCGCAGCCTCCGCCAAAGCAGCGTCAGCGGCAGGAGCGTGTTGCCGAGGATCATCAGGTAGAACATGAAGCGGTAGTCGCCGAAGGTCCGGTAGCGGAAGTGGGCCGTCTCGAATAGGTGGCCGCTGTAGTAGGCCATGGCGAACTCGACGATGTAGGCGTAGGTGACGATGAGCGAGGTGAAGATCAGGATCTTGGCCAGGCTCTCCATGTGGTCGACGGTGATGTGCCGCTCGAGGCGGAGGATCCGGCGCATGGGGATCGAGAGCGTCAGCACCATCGCCGTGCCGGAGAAGATCGCGCCGGCGACGAAGTAGGGGGCGAAGATCGTCGTGTGCCACCCCGGCACGATGCTCGTGGCGAAGTCCCAGGAGACGACCGAATGGACGGAGATGACCAGCGGCGTGGCCAGGGCGGCCAGGAAGAGGTAGAGCTGGTTGTAGTGGGCCCACTGGGCCGCCGTCCCCAGCCAGCCGAGCGACAGGAGCCGATAGAGACCGGCCCGCAGGCCCGAGAAGCGCCGCCGCAGCGCGGCGAGGTCGGGGATCAGGCCGACGTAGAAGAAGACCAGGCTGACGATCAGGTAGGTGCTGATGGCGAAGACGTCCCAGACGAGCGGGGAGCGGAAGTTGACCCAGAGCAGGCGCTGGTTCGGGTAGGGCATCAGCCAGTAGAAGAGCCACGAGCGGCCGAGGTGGATCAGCGGGTAGAGGCCGGCGGTCATGACCGCGATGACCGTCATCGCTTCCGCCGAGCGGTTGAAGCTGCTGCGGAAGCGGGCGCGGAAGAGGAAGAGCACGGCGGAGATGAGCGTGCCCGAGTGGGCGATGCCGACCCAGAAGACGAAGTTGGTGATGTAGACGCCCCAGCCGACCGGATGGCGGATCCCGGCGACGCCCATGCCGGCGATCATCTGGTGGAGCCAGAGGCCGAGGCCGCCCGCGAAGCAGAGGGCGCAGATCGCCAGCGCCGCCCGGAAGAGGAGGCCCGGCCGGCCCATCGCCGCCAGGACGTCGGTCTCGATGCGCCCGAAGGCCTGCCTAGTGCTCATGGCGCGCATCCCGGCTGAGGTAGTGGACGGCCGGCTCGGTGCCGAGGGCGGCGAGCACGCGGTAGGCGCGCGCGTCGCGGGCCAGCCGGGATACGCGCGCGCTCGGGTCGAGCAGGTTGCCGAAGACGATCGCCCCGCTCGGGCAGGACTGCGCGCAGGCGGGCGTCACCTCGCCGTCGGCGACGGGGCGGTCCTCGTCCCGGGCGCGATCCTTGGCCCGGCGGATGCGCTGGACGCAGAAGGTGCACTTCTCCATGACCCCCTTGGGGCGCGTCGAGACGTCGGGGTTGAGCAGCCGATCGAGCGGCTCCGGCCGGTGATGGGAGAACCAGTTGAAGCGCCGCGCCTTGTAGGGGCAGTTGTTGGCGCAGTAGCGCGTGCCCACGCAGCGGTTGTACACCTGGACGTTGAGGCCCTCCTGGCTGTGGTAGGTGGCGTAGACGGGGCACACCGTTTCGCAGGGCGCCATGTCGCAGTGCTGGCACATCATCGGCAGGAACAGGAGCCCGTCCCGCCCTCCACCGGCGCCCCGCCGCGCGTAGGGCTGGATCCGCAGCCAGGACATCTCCCGTCCGCGCAGATGCTCCTTTGGTCCGCTGAGCGGGACGTTGTTCTCCAGGTAGCAGGCGGCGACGCAGGCCGAGCAGCCGGTGCACTTGTCCAGGTCGACGACCATGCCCCAGCGGTAGAGAGGGTGGTCGTGCGCAGGGTAGAGGGAGGCCGCGCGCCCGCCGGGAGCGCCATGACCGTCGTGCCCGCCCTGTCCGCCCGGTCCTCCATGCCCGCCGTCGTCACCGGGGAGGATTCCGCGGCCGCCCGCCTCCATCGACCCGGCCATGACGGGCAGGCGCTTCCCGTCCGTCGTCGCGCGCAGCTCGCGGATGGCCAGAACGCGCACGAGCTCGCCCGTCTCCGGGTCCATCTCGGGCGCGAGCCCCGAGCCGGGATCGAGCGCCCGGTCGATGGGGACGACGATGTGGCCGTCGGGCAGCCCCGGCTGAGCGCGCAGCGGCAGGCGCAGCGCGCCCGCCGAGGTGACGATCTCGACGACGAGCCCGTCGTCCCAGCCGCGCGCGCGGCAGCGCGACTCCGGCAGCGCGGCGTACTCCCCATAGGTGACCGTGGAGACGGGGTCGGGGATCTCGTGCAGCAGCGGGATCACGCGGCTGCGCCCGTCGTGCATGCGCACCGAGGGGCCGAGGACGAGCGTGGACCCCTGCGGCTCCGCTCCCTCCGCGGCGGCGTGGCGCGCGGCGATCTCGCGCAGCGCGGCGGCGGCGGCGCCGGAGCGCAGGGTCGGTGCCGCGGCTCCGGCGCGCGGGGCCGGCGCCGCTCGCTCGGGCGGCCGCTCGGCGTAGCGCGGGCCGCGAGGATCGAGGCCGCGCTCCGCCCACCAGCCGTCGCGATACTCGCGGAAGGTGCGCGCGTCGCCGAGCAGCGCCAGCAGGATGTCCCCCTGGCTGCGCGTGTCGAAGAGGGGGCGGAAGACCGGATCGTGGCGGGAGTGTCGCCCGCGGACGACCTCCGCGTCGCCGCTGCTCTCCAGGCCGTGGGAGATGGGCAGCCAGAGGTGGCACGGCGGCATCGACTCGTGGAGGAAGTCGGTCAGTCCGACGACGAGGCGCGCGCGCTCGAGCGCGGCGCGCACGCCCGGCGAGGCGGCGAGCGTGTGCAGGCCGGCGAGGAAACAGACCCGCGGCTCCCGCGGCTCTCCGGCGGACAGGCCCGGGTCGCCCGCGGTGGCCGGGGCGCCCCGGGCGAGCTCGTCGACCTCGATCAGCGTCCCGACGCGATCGAGGTTCTCGGGCCGGTCGAAGTCGACGGTCGAGCCGATCTGCCCCGTGGCGCACTGGAGCAGCCCGGCGAGGAGCGCGGCATCGCCGCCGCCCGGCATCGCCGTGGCGATCCCGCCGCAGAGGAGCAGCGGCCGGCGCGCCGAGCGCAGCGCGCCGGCGAGCTCGCGCAGGG
>VGIY01000059.1 GCA_016867695.1 Candidatus Eiseniibacteriota bacterium
CGACGACCAGCGCAGCATCTCGTCCGCCTCTGCGGCGCTCGCGCGGGCGTCGCCCTCGTAGACGATGTCCTTCCGGTCCTTGGCGTCGCAGAGCCGGCGGATCTCGTCGCCGGGCAGGCGTCCCGGCTCGACGAGCGTGTGCTCCAGCCCGGCGCAGAGCCCGAACAGGTTCGTATCCCTGTAGCCGGAGGCCAGCAGCGCGGCGCGCGCGGCGCGGTAGGCCGCGAAGTAGCCCTGCATGAGGCTCTCGCTCCAGGCTCCATTCGCGTATCGAACTCTCGAGCGCTCCAGTTCCTGGAGCGCGGTGCGCAATTCCCCGGCAACGGTCTCTGCGCTCGCTTCCACTCTCTTGAGGCGCCCCTTCTTCAGGCAGTCCTCAAATCGATTCATGCCGCTGGACCTCCGATCTGAATCCGCCGCCGGCTTCCGCCGCGGCACGGGCCATGGGAAACACTACTGACGCATAGTAGGCGGATCGGGGCATCCGCTCAAGCGCGCTCTTTGCGACATCTCTCAGCGGAGTCGGCCCCCTAGAGGCCCCGGCGCTCGTACTTGATATCGGGCAGCTCCTTTACGCTGATGCGGAAGTAGTAGCTCGACCGCCCACCGCTGTCCCGGCGCTCGAGGGTCGCCTGCCAGCAGTGCAGATCCCGCACCAGCGAGAGCCCCTGGGAGGTGACCGCCCGATCCTCCAGGTCGTAGTAGATCGCGCACTGGACCCTCCAGGCTGCGGTGAGCCCCATCCCCAGGGCGAGGTTCGCGGCGTTGCGCCGCGAGCGCTGATCGTCCAGGCGCGTCCGCGAGTAGGTGTGGGCGACCGTCATCTGCCAGGGGCCGGCGAGCCCCGCGCGCGACCCGTAGGCGGAGGGCCCGGCGACGCGGCCGCCCCCCGGGTCGCCGAACCCGCCGTGGCCGCTAAAGTCGCCCCCCTCGACTGCCGCGCCCGCTTCCGGGGCCTCCCCGGCACCCTGCCCCGCTCCCCCGCCCCCCCCGCGCATGCGCAGCGTCGTGCGCAGCGAGAGGCTGTAGTCCCTGCTCCAGCGCTCCGGGTCGTGCCCGACCGACAGGTCGCTCTCCAGGAAGCCCCCCGGCTGCAGCCTCAGGTTGTGGGCGAAGTCGGACCAGGGACGGGGCACGGCGCCCGTCTCGCGCGCCCGCTCCGCGGCGAGGAAGTCGTAAGCGGTCGAGGTGCTCCAGGTGAGCAGGTTCTCCTGCTTCACGCTCTTCTCACCCCGCCGCCACTTGGCGTGGAAGCGCTGCGTGGCGTTGAGCGACACCGAGCTCGACTTCGCGCTCCTCAGCCCGATGCCCCCCACGGAGGGGAAGTCCTTCAGGTAGGCGATCTCCGGTCTGTAGCCGTAGGAGGCGCTCACCTCCACCACGTGGCGCAGCCCCTCCAGGGGCCCGAGGCGCGGGAAGAAGGTGCCGTAGAGCGTGGTTCCGGCCGACATCCCGGCGCGCCACGCCGCGCCCACCGGGTTGCGCGCCGAGGCCCCGCGGGCGGCCCAGGCGGCGTCGACCGACGCCGAGGGGGTGAGATTGATCGCCCCCAGCAGCCGGCGCTTGTCGGAGAGGGAGAAGCCGATCGAGGAGGCCTGGTTGGTCTCGCTCGCCTGCGCGCAGCCCCGCGTGTAGGAGCTGAGGAAGCGCATGTCGCCGCGCAGATACATCGTCGCCAGCAGCGGGCGCCGGCCGCCGCGGCCGCGCGCGTCGGGCTTCGACCCGAGCGGAAACGAGTGCAGCGAGAAGTTCATGCTCGGCGCCGTCTGGGCGATGCGGCTGCGCCCCCCGGCGCAGTCGTCGAGGTACTCGGTGCGGTCGGCGACCATGGAGAGCGAGGCGCCCGACCAGCCCCGGCTCAGGCTGAGCTGGGAGCGGAGCTGGCGGTTGATGCGCTCGTCGACCCCGGCGCCGAAGTCCCGGTCGTCGGCGTAGTCCTTGTCGCTCTGGAAGTGCCCCGAGACCTTGAACTGCCAGCGATCCCGCAGCGCCTGGTCGTGGCTGACGCGCAGCAGCCAGCGGTCGCGCCGGCCGGCGGTCAGCCTCTGGCGGGTGAGCGACCCCTCGACCTGCCCGCTGAAGAGGTACCGCAGGCGGTAGCGCACGCGCGCGTTCCAGGTCAGCCTGGGGTCCCTCTCGTAGTAGTCCATCCAGGCGAGCCCGTCGGCGTAGTCGCTGGCCGCCCAGTAGTAGCCGATGTTGCGCAGGAAGCGGCCGCGCGCGGTGTCGAAGCCGAACTCAACGTCGGGGATCAGCACCCCGCTCTGGCGGCCGCGCCGCTGGGGGAAGACCGCGTAGGGGATGGCCAGCACCGGCACCCGGCCGATGTAGAGCACGACCGGACGGGCGATGACCTTCTCGTCGGGGATGATCTTCATGCGTCTAGAGCGGAAGTGGTAGTGTGGCTCGGAGGCGTCGCAGCTCGTGAACTCCCCCTCCTCGACGTAGAGGGTGCGGGTGGAGACGCGCTTGATGCGCTCGCCGCGATAGAAGCCTGGCTCGAAGGCGCTCTTTCCCTGGTAGATGAGCCCCATGCGGCTGTCGATGCGGTAGCTCATGCTCACGCCTTCGACCTCGCTCTGCCCGTCGCGCAGCCGGGGCGCGCCGCTGGCCACCACGACCCGGTCGGGCGTGCGGAAGACGATCTCCTCGGACTTGAGCTCCATGCCCCGGTACCCGACCCGGGCATCGCCGGCGATGGCGATGCGGCTGGCGGCGACGGCGAAGTCGATGCCGCGGCCCGAGTACGCCACCTCCTCGGCCCTGTCGAAGGGCAGGCGGGCGAGCAGCGAGTCGGGCGGCTCGAGCGTTCCCGCGGCGGCCGACTCGCGGATCGCCGCCAGGACCGACGGCGCGTAGCCCTCGCCCCGGATGGCGAAGAGCTCGTCCGGAGGGTCGCCGGCAGCGGCGGCGAGGGAGTCGAGTGACGCCTCATGACCGGCTGCGGCGAGGGAGTCGAGCATCGCCTCCTGATCGGCCGCGGCGAGGGAGTCGCCCATCGCCTCGGCGGCGGCGGCGAGCGAGTCGGGGATCGTCTCGCGGCCCGCCGCGGACAGCGAGTCGAGCGCCGCCTCCGGCCCGCCGCCCGGCGCCCCGGGCACCGGCAGCCAGTAGCGCCCCGACACCGTCCCCTCGAACTGCACGCTGGAGAGGCCGGCGTCGCCGAAGCCGAGGCGGATGCGCTGTCCGCGCGTCCAGTTGAGCCCGATGCCAGCGTCGCGGTCGCGCCTCCCGGGAAGGTAGAGAGCCTCCGCGCGCCCCGAGAGCACGGCAGTCGTGATCGCCCCCTCCGTCAGGTCGGCGGCCAGCGTGTCGCCGACGGCGAAGTGCGCCTCCCCCGGATGGTCGGCCGGCGTGTACTCGCTGCGCGCCCGCCCCCAGACGAGCAGGCGGTCGGCCTCGCCCTCGCGTAGCTCGACCGCCATGCTGTCGCCGCTGACGCGGCCCTCGCGGTCCTCGACGAGCGGCAGGCCCGTGAGCAGCAGGCGATCCTCGCGCAGAAGGAACCGCGCCCGATCGCATCCGCCCAAGGCGGCGCCGTAGTCGATCGACACCCAGCCGATCGCCTCCCCCTCGCGCGCCCGCGTCCGCAACTGCAGCGTGTCGGCGGTGACGGTCAGCGGCAGTGCGCCCGCGGCGCCGCGCACCAGGCGCGGCCGCTCGCTCTCCGTGCCGGTGACGAGCATCTCGCCCGCCCGCCGGTCGTGGACCAGACGCGTGCCATGGACGTCCACGCCGTCGCCCTCGTCGCGCAGCAGCAGGCGATCCCCGGCCGTGGCCAGGGAGTCGGCCAGGTCGTACTCCAGCCAGTCGGCGCGCAGGTGGCGCTGCTCCTCGAAGAGACGCACCCGCCCCCCCAGGCGCAGCCGGCTCGAGCGCCGGTCGTAGCGCAGGCGATCGGCGAGGAAGCGCCCCTCGGGCCCGCGGCCCTGCACGTCGTCGTCGAGGTCGAGCAGCGCCAGGTCGCGGTAGTAGACGCCGTGCCGGCTCTGGAGCGTCCGGCTCCCGTCCTCGATGTGCACCTGGCCGTCGAGCTCGACGCGGCGCGCATCGGGGTACCAAATGCCGCGCAGCGCCCGGATGAGCAGCTCTCCATGGCGGGCGCTGAGCGAGTCGATCTCGACCGGGCCGTCGCGCCGCCCGCTGAGGCGGGCGCCGGTGATGTGCCAGACATCCTCGCCGGCGGCGATGGAGTCGGGCAGGAGGCTGCGGCGCGGCAGCGCGGGAGCGATCTCCGGCGGCTCCTGGCGAGGGGACTTGGGCGGGGGCAGCTGCCCGTCGGCGCCCGCGCCGAGCAGGAGCGCGGCCGCGGCGGCGAAGGCCGCCATGGCGCCGCGAGCCCGCAGCGCGAGCCGCGCGCGGCGCGAGCGCTGGCGCGTCCCCCGCGGGCGCGCGGTGCGCAACGGGAGCGGCGTCCTGTTCACGAGCCAGCCTCCCCGGTCGCGGGCTCCCGGATCCCGAGCGCGTCGAGGGCGGCGAGGGCGGCGCCGAGCATGCCGGCGCGGTAGCCGAGAGCGGCTTCCAGTATGGGCGCGACCCGCTCGCGCCCGATCATCGCCCGCTCGGCGAGCGTCTCCCTGGCCGGCGCGAACAGCAGGTCGCCCGCCTGGGCGATGCCCCCGCCGATGACGAACGCCTGCGGGTCGATCAGGTTCGAGAGGCTCGCCAGCGCCCCGCCGAGGATCTCGCCCGCGCGGCGGAAGGCCTCGGCGGCGGCGCGATCGCCCCGGCCCGCAGCCTCGGCCATCAGCTTCGGCGTCAGCCTCGTCTCGTCGCCGGCGGCCAGATCGAAGCCCGCCTCGCCCGCCGCCCAGCGGGCCCGCCGGCGATAGGCGCGCACCAGCCCGCGCCGCCCGACGAAGAGCTCCAGGCAGCCGCGCTGGCCGCAGGGGCAGACGGGCCCCTCCAGGTCGACGCTCATGTGGCCCGCCTCGCCCCCGAACCCGTGCCGCCCGCCGCGCAGGAGGCCGTCCTCGACGATCGCCCCGCCGACGCCCGTGCCGAGCGTCAGCGCCACGACCGGGGAAGAGCCCCGGGCCGCCCCCAGGCGCGCCTCGGCGAGGGCGAAGGCGTTGGCGTCGTTGAGGACAGCCACGGGCGCGCCGAGCGCGGCGCGCATCAGCTCGCCGAGCGGCGCCTCGCGCCATCGCGGCAGGTTGGGCGAGCGGTGCACGATCCCGGAGCCGCTGCTGACGAGCCCGGCGCAGCCGACGCCCACGGCGGCGAGCCGGCGGTCTCCGGCCAGGGACCGGAGAGCCCCGGCGACGGCGCGCACGAACTGCGCCGGATCGGCGGCGAGCGGCGTCTCGATCGTCGCCTCGGCCGCCGGCCGCCGCTCGCCGGCAGCTCCCGGCGCGACGATCTCCGCCTCCTCACCCGCGGCGACGAGGAGACCGATCTTCACCGCCGTGCCGCCGATGTCGATGCCGGCGACGAGCAGGGGCCCGTGCGGCGCGCCGCCCGCTTGCGGCGCGGGGGCGCGGCGGCCGCCGTCGCGGGACTGCTCAGCCGCGCGCACGGGCGCTCCCTCCCCGGGCCCCTGCGCCCGGGCCTCCCGCCGGCGCCGCGCCGGGGAAGAGGGAGCGCGCGGCGCGCCGGCCCAGGAGCCGCATGGCGGCGTCGACGGTGAGGAAGGATCCGGTCACCAGGACCGGCCGGCCCCCGGGGCGGCGCGCCCAGGCCTCGGCCATGCCGGCGCAGGGCCGAGGCTTCAGCCCGGCGCGGCGGGCGGCGGCGGCCAGATCCCCGAGCGGACCGGCGCGAGGCGAATCGAGCGGCACGAGGAGCGCCTCGGGGGCGAGCGGGCGCAGCTCGCGCAGGAAGGCCTCATGGTCCTTGTCGCCGAGCATGCCGACGATCAGCGCCGGCGGGGGCAGCGCGGAGAACCAGCCTTCCCAGGCCTCGCGCAGCGCGCGCGCGCCCTGGCGATTGTGGGCCACGTCGAGCACGACGGCCGGGCGGCGCCCGCTCGGCGCCAGGAGCTCGCAGCGCCCGGGCCAGCGCCCGAGCGCGAGCCCCTCGCCGATCGCCGCCTCGGGCACCGGCCGCCCGCGGCGCGCCAGCAGCCTCGCCGCCTCGGCGGCGAGAAGCGCGTTCTGCGCCTGGTGCGCGCCGCGCAGCCCGATGCGGTACTCGCCGCGGGACCCGTCCGCGCGCCGCCAGTCGATGCGCGTGCCGGAGGGCAGCGGGCGCGCGCTCCAGCCGGAGAGGCGCCCGCGGAGCGGCATCACCGGGGCGCCCACCTCCCGCCCGCGACGGCGGAAGACCTCGGCCACGGCGGCGCGGCAGGGGCCATGGAGAAGCGGCACGCCCGGCTTCATGATCCCCGCCTTCTCGCCGGCGATGGCCGTGAGCGTCGATCCGAGCGCCTGGCGGTGGTCCCAATCGATGCCGGTGACGACGGTCAGTTCGGGCCGGACGACGTTCGTGGCGTCGAGCCGCCCGCCCATGCCCACCTCGATGACGGCGCAGGTGACGCCCCGGCGGGCGAAGGCCTCGAAGGCGAGCAGCGTCGCCGCCTCGAAGTAGGAGAGCTTCAGGTCGAGGATCAGCGGGCGCAGCTCCCGCGTCAGCCCCGCCGCCTCGGCGCGCGGCAGGAGGCGCCCGCCGATGCGGATGCGCTCGCAGAAGTCGGTCAGGTGCGGCGAGGTGTAGAGGCCGGTGCGCTCCCCCGCCCGCTCGAGGATCGCCGCCAGCAGCGCGCAGGTCGAGCCCTTGCCGTTGGTCCCGGCCACGTGCACGGTGCGGTAGCGGCGCTCGGGGTGGCCGCGCGCGGCCACGGCGGCCTCGATCCGCTCGAGGCCCAGCTTGACCGAACCATGCTCGAGGCGGAAGAGGAAGTCGGTCGCCTGCGCGTAGGTCATCGCCCCCGCCCTCACGCGCGGGGCGCCGGCGCGGGCGGCGCCGGAAGGCGATGCCGGCGCCGCCCTTCGCTGTCCGCGAAGTAGCGCAGCAGCCGCCCCAGCGTCGCGCGCATCTCGCCCCGCGGCACGATCAGGTCGACGAAGCCATGCTCCTGCGTGAACTCGGCCCGCTGGAAGCCGGGGGGCAGCTCCTCGCGGATCGTCTCGCGGATCACCCGCGGCCCGGCGAAGCCGATCAGCGCGTTGGGCTCGGCCAGGATCACGTCGCCGAGCATGGCGAAGCTCGCGCTCACGCCGCCCGTGGTCGGGTCGGCGAGGATGGAGATGTAGGGCACGCCCTCCTCGTGCAGGCGCCCCAGCTCGGCGCAGGTCTTGGCCATCTGCATGAGCGAGAGGATCCCCTCGTGCATGCGCGCCCCGCCCGAGCAGGAGAGGATGACGAGCGCGATGCGCTCCCGCCGCGCCAGCCCCCCCGCGCGGGCGATGCGCTCGCCGACGACCGAGCCCATGCTGCCGCCGAGGAAGTGGAAGTCCATCACCGCCAGCACGAGCGGCTGCGACTCGATGCGCGCCCGGCCGGTCACCACCGCCTCGCGCGCCGGGTCCCCCGCCTGCTCCTCGAGGAGCTTGTCGGCGTAGCGGCCGCGGGCGTCGCTGAACTCCAGAGGGTCGACGCTCTGCACCTCGCCGAAGAGGGGCGTGAAGGAGCCCTCGTCGGCGAGGATGGCGACGTAGTCGGCGGCCGAGATGCGGAAGTGCGCGCCGCAGCGGCCGCAGGTCCAGAGTCTCCGCTCGACCTCGCGGCGATAGAGGATCTCGCCGCAGCCGGCGCACTTCATCCAGACGCCGTCGGGCACCTCGCGCCGGCGAAAGGCCATCGGGAGCTGGGCCGATTTCTTGCGGAACCAGGTCACGCCTTCTCCCCGTCGAGGGGCCGCGCCGGGCCCGGCCCACACGCCCCGCCGGGCCGCGGGCGCTCCGCGGGACGCCGCGCCTCGCCGCCGCGCAGGTAGAGGGGCTGGAGCGCGTCGAGGGAGGCCCCAGAAGCCAACGCCTCCGCGGGCATCCGCTCGGCCAGCATCGCCACCGCCCCGGGCGCGGCCCCGACCACGGCCCCGGGCAACGCCAGCAGCTCCGCGGGCGAGCGGCCCGCCCGCGCCTCGTCCAGCGCGGCGAGCAGCGCCGGGACCCCGTCGCCGGCGCAGAGCAGGGGCAGTCTCCCCAGTTCGGCCGCCCGGCGCAAGGCCTCGCCCACCCAGGCGGCGGCCCCGGCCAGCGGCAGGGCGGCCGCGTGGAGAAGCGCCCGGTAGCCCTCCGGACCGTGCCAGCCGGCCGAGGCGAAGACCTCGCCCCGGCGCGGAGCCTCGGCGAGAAGCACCGGCTGTCCGCCCGCGCCGAGGGCGAGGATGCGCGCCTCGAACGCGGAGACTCCCGCCAGCGGCAGGCCCCAGCCGAGCGCCAGGCCCTTGGCCGTCGCCAGCCCCACGCGCACGCCGGTGAAGGAGCCGGGCCCGAGGGCGACGCCGAGCCGCGCGAGCGCCCCGCCCCCGGCGCCCAGGTCGGCCATCAGCCGGTCGATCTGCGGCAGGATGCGCTCGCTCGTCGCCGCCCGCGCGTCGCAGCGCAGCTCGGCCAGCAGCCGCCCCTCGCGCACGAGCGCGACCCCGCCGAGGATCGTCGAGGTGTCGATGCCCAGGACCACTACCCCTCCTCCCGCGGGGGCGGGGCGCCGGCGGCCTCCCGGGTCGCGGTCTCTCCAGCCTCCTCACCGGGCGGCAGGTGCGGCCGCAGGCGGGCCCACCGGTCGGGGGGCGCCTCCACGACGACGCGCCGTCTCTCCCCGCCGGCGTGGGCCAGGCGCACGAGGATCGCCCGCTCAGGCAGCGCCGTCCCCAGGCGGTCGGCCCACTCGACGAAGCTGACGCCGCCGCCGTCCATCCACTCCTCCCACTCGGCCAGCTCCGCGGAGGCGCCGGGAAGCTCCCAGCGGTAGAGGTCGAAGTGGTAGATCGGCAGCCGCCCCCGATAGACGTGGACCAGCACGAAGGTCGGGGAGCGGACGCGGCCCGCGTAGCCGAGCGCGCGGCAGGCCCCCTCGGTGAAGCGCGTCTTGCCGCTGCCCAGCTCCCCGATCAGCGCGACGACGTCGGCCGGCTCCAGACCCGCCGCCAAACGCGCGGCGAGCGCCCGCGTCTCCTCCTCCCCCTGCGTCCAGGCCGCCCACACAGCCGCTCCCTCCCCGGTCGCCGCGCGCCTCTTCTCGCCGGCACCCTCCGCCCGGCGCCGCCCCGCTCACCCCCTCGCCGCGGGGGTCAGCGTCGCCACCGGCACGACCATCTCCTCGAGGGAGATGCCGCCGTGCTGGAAGCTGCCGCGGAGCATGCGCTCGTGCTCGTGGCGGCCGTGATGGTAGACGAAGAAGTAGTCCTCGCGGGCGAAGAGGTGCGTCTCCGCCCCCGCGCCCGCGGGCAGGCCGTAGGCGCGGGCGTCGCGCACGAGCAGCCCCGCCTCGGGATCGACGGTCAGCGCCCGGCCGCGCTTGAAGCGCGGCCCGCCGACGACCTGGCGATCGGCGCCCACCAGCGCCGGCCGGCGCACCGCCAGGCTGCCATGGTCGGTCGTCACGATCGTCACCCGCTCCTGGCGGGCCATCTCGTGCAGCAGATCGAGCAGCGCCGAGCGCTCGAACCAGGTGCGCAGGTGCGCGCGCAGCGCGGCGGCGTCCTGGGCGAACTCGGTGAAGAGGGCGTCGCGGCTGCGCCCATGGGCGAAGGTGTCGACGAAGGTGAAGACGGTCGCCACCAGGTCGAGATCGGCGTAGCTGCCCGCCTGGCGCAGCAGCTCCTCGGCGTCGGCGCGGCTGGTCACCTTGGCGTACTGGAATCGCCGCGCGCCGAGGCCCTCGCGCCGCAGCAGCTCGCGGAGCAGCTCGCGCTCGAAGCGGTTGCGGCCGATCTCGTCCGCCTGGGCGTCGGTCCAGAGCTCCGGGTGGCGCGAGGCGATCTCCGCCGGCATGAGCCCGCTGAAGATGGCGTTGCGCGCGAAGGGGGTCGCCGTCGGCAGGATGGCGTAGTAGACGTCGTTCTCGCAGCGGAAGGCGGCCGGCAGGAGTTCCTCGAGCAGCAGCCACTGGTCCAGGCGCAGGCAGTCGATGACGATCAACGCGGCGCGGCGCCCGGCGTGGAGGAAGGGAACGAGCTTCTGCGGGAGCAGCTGCGGAGAGAGCAGCGGCCGGCTCTCGGCCTTGGCCCCGATCCAATCGGCGTAGCGGCCGGCGACGAAGCGCCCGAACGCCCGGTTGAGCTCGAGCAGCCGGGCGTCGAACGACTCGCGCAGGTGCGCCTCGGCGACCGCGTCGAGGGCCAGGTCCCAGCGCGCCGTGCTCAGCGCCTCGGCGGCCCACTCGCGCCAGCCCCAGTCGCCCAGCGGCGTCTCCTGCGCGGCGCCGAACTGGCGCACGTACTCGCGCACGGTCGCGCCCCGCTCCAAGCCGCGGGCCTCGAAGATGCGCTTGCAGGTCAGGAAGATCTGGCTCGGATTGACCGGCTTGATCAGGTAGTCGCTGATGCGGCGCCCGAGCGCCTCGTTCATCAGGTGCTCTTCCTCGCTCTTGGTGATCATCACCACCGGCAGCCCCGGCCGCAGCCGCTGCAGCTCCTCGAGCACGGCCAGCCCGCCCATGCCCGGCATCATCTCGTCGAGCAGCACCAGGTCGAAGTCCTCCTGCTCGACCAGGTGCAGCCCGTCGGGGCCGTTGGCGACGCCGGTCACGCGGTAGCCCTTGCCCTCGAGGTAGAGCATGTGCGGGCGGAGCATGTCGATCTCGTCGTCGACCCAAAGGATGCGCTGGCGGCGGGGCGTCATCGGCGTTCCCATCCCGGGCGGGGCGGCACCGGCGGGTCTAGACCGGGAAGGAGATCACGAAGGTGGACCCCCGGCCCGGCTCGCTGCGCTCGACCCAGATGCGGCCGCCGTGATTCTCCTCGACGATGCGCTTGGCCAGCGTCAGGCCCAGGCCCCAGCCGCGGCTCTTGGTCGTGTAGCCGGGCGAGAAGATCTGGCGCACCTCGGTCCCGGTCATGCCCCGCCCCTCGTCGGCGATGCGCA
>VGIY01000060.1 GCA_016867695.1 Candidatus Eiseniibacteriota bacterium
GCTGGAGATGGCCCGCGGCCCGACCGAAGCAAGAAGGAGGATGTCGATGCACCAGGAGGATGTCGTGCAAACCGGTACCGGGGGGTGGTCCAGCGCCCTGGCGGGCCTGCTCCACGAGGAGCAGAGCCTCTACCACGAACTGGGCGACAGCTCGCGCGCGCTGCGCAGGGCGCTCATCCAGGGCCACGCCGCGGGCATCGGCGAGGAGGTCGCCCGCCACCAGGAACTGCTCGCCCGGCTGCGCGCCCTCCAGCGGCGCGGGGCCGAGTTGTGTCGCGAGGCGGAGCTGGCCCCGGAGATGGAGACCTACAGCCTGGCCCGGCTGGCGCACGCTCCGGAGATCGAGCGGGAGCCCGCGCTGCTGGAGCAGGTGCGCGCGGCCGAGACCGGCGCCCGCGAGACGGCGCGCGAGCTGGCCCACAACCGGCAGCTGATCGCCCGGCTATCCGATTGGATGGCCCGCGAGATCCGCCTGCTGCTCGAGCCGCTCCGCGAGGCGGGGGGCTACGGCCCGCAGGGCGCGGCGCCGCAGGCCGCGGCCGAGCCGGCGCTGATCGACCGGCGCGGGTAGGAGCCGACCATGCCGGGACTCACGCACACCCTCGACGTCGCGCGCCGGGCGCTGATGGCGCAGCAGTCGGTCCTGAGCGTCATCGGCCACAACATCGCCAACGCCAACACCCCCGGCTACGCGCGCCAGATCGCGCACCTGCAGGCCGAGGCCCCGCAGCTCTGGGGCGGCCGGCAGTGGGGCAACGGCGTGACGCTCGCGGCGATCACCCAGCGGCGCACCCAGCTGCTCGATCAGCGGCTGCGCGCCGAGCTCTCCGGCCTCGGCGGCTGGCGCATGCGCGCGACGGTGCTCGCCGGCGTCGAGGAGCTGCTCCAGGAGCCCTCCGAGCGCGGCCTTGGGGCGACGCTCGACGCCTTCTTCTCGGCCTGGTCGGGACTCTCCTCGAATCCCGAGGACATGGCCCTGCGCGCCCAGGTCCTGGCCCAGAGCCAGGTGCTGGCCGAGCGCTTCCGCGAGATGGATGGGCGCATGGAGCGCGTGGGGCGCGAGGTCGGGGCGCAGATCGACATCGAGCTGGCGGCGTTCAACGAGAAGCTCGCCGCGATCGAGAGCGTCAGCCGGCAGATCGCCGCGGCGGAGCAGGGCGGGGGCCGGGCCAACGACTTGCGGGACCGGCGCGCGCAATGGCTCGACGAGCTGAGCGAGGTCGCCGACCTGCAGTGGAGCGAGGGCCCCGGCGGGGCCTGGACGCTGCGCGCCGGCGGCCGCGTCGTGCTCGATCAGAGCGGCGCCCGGCCGCTGCGCCGGTCCGACCTGAACGGCGCCGTCAGCGGCGGCTCGCTCGGCGGCCTGCTGGAGCTGCAGGCCGAGGGCCTGCCGGCGCTGCGCGAGCGGCTCGACCTGCTGGCCCGCGATCTCATCGCCCAGGTCAACGCCCTGCACCGCGCGGGACCGTCGCAGAGCGACTTCTTCAGCGGCGGCGGGGCGGGCGACATGGCCGTCTCGGCGACGATCGCGCACGACCTGACCGCGCTCAATGTCTCCACCTCCGGGCTGGAGGGGGAGAACGACATCGCCCTGGCGATCGGGCAGCTGCGCGAGAGCCGGATCATTGATCGACTCGGCATGACCCCCGGCGAGTACTGGAGCGCCTTCACCGGCCGCGTCGGGACGCTCGCCGGGGAGGCGCGCTTCCAGGCGGAGAACGCGGAGTGGACCGCCGCGGCCGCGCAGGCCGCCCGCGACGCGCAGCAGGGGGTCTCGCTGGACGAGGAGCTGGCGGCGATGGTCAGCACGCAGAACGCCTACCTCGCCGCGGCGCGCGTCTTCGACATCGCCTCGCAGATGATGGACACGCTGCTGCGGATCTAGCGGGGAGCCGGGGAGGATGACCATGCGCGTATCGACGGGCACGCTCCACCAGACGACGCTCCAGCACCTGCGCGCCTCGCAGGCGCGGCTGGCTCGACTGCAATCGCAGATCGCCTCCGGGCGGCGCATCGAGCGGCCGTCGGACGACGCCGCCGGCACGATCCAGGGGATGGGCGCCCGCGGGGCGCTGCGGGCCAGGGCGCAGTGGTCGAGCAACCTCGTGCTGGCGCGCCAGCACGCGCAGGCGACCGAGACCTCGCTCGGGGCGGCCGCGGACATGGTCGCCGAGGCGCGCCTGCTGGCCACGCGGGCCGATGCCTCGCAGTCGGCCGAGGCGATGGCGGCGCTGGCGCGCCAGGTCGACGGCCTGCTGGCAGGGCTGCTCGACGAGGCCAACCGCGCCCAGGACGGCGCGCGGCTCTTCGGCGGCAGCGACACGCGCGGCGCCCCCGTGGAGGCGCTGCGCGACGAGGCGGGCCGGATGACCGGCGTGACGGCGGCGAGCCGCGCGCCGGAGGGGCGGCTGCTCCGCCAGGTCGGGGAGGGAACGCTTCTCGGCGTGAACACGAGCGCCGAGGAGGCCTTCGGTCCGGGCCTGGAGCTGCTCACGCACCTGATCGCGCTGCGCGACGCCCTGGAGGCGGGGGACGCCGCCGCGGCGGCCGAACTGCAGCCGCTGCTCGATCGGGACCTCGAACGCGTCGCCGTCGCCCAGGCGGTCGGCGGCGTGCTCGCCCGGCGGCTCGATCACCTCGAGGAGCGGCTGGCTCAGGAGGAGATGCGGCTCGAGGCCGCGCGCTCGCAGTTCGAGGACCTCGACATCGCCCAGGCGGTGATGGACTACCAGGAGGAGCAGACGGTGCTGGAGGCGGCGCTGACGCTTTCCGGACGGCTGCTCGAGTTGACGCTGGCCCGCTACCTGCAGTAGCGACCGGCGCGGGAGAGGAGGCCCATGCGTATCGAGACCCGACACTGGGGGATCGTCGAGATTCCCGACGACCAGGTGATCCACATGCCCGAAGGTCTGCTGGGGTTCGAGGATCTGCGCCGCTTCGTGCTTCTGGACCTCGAGGAGTCGCGCCCCTTCGCCTGGCTCCTGTCGGCCGACGATCCGGAGATCAGCTTCGCCGTGGCCGATCCGCGCCACTTCCGCTCGGGCGACTACCCGCTGCACCTCTCGGCGGCGGACGAGGATCAGCTCGACCTGACCGCCGGGGACCAGCCGGCGGTGCTGGTCATCGCCGCCGTCGACGCGAGCGGCCGGGTGACCGGCAACCTGCGCGGGCCGATCGTCCTCAACACGCGCAACCGGATCGCCAGGCAGCTGGTCACATACGGCTCCAGTTTGCCCCTGCGCCAGCCGATTTTGACGGCGTGGGCGGCGCCCGAACCGGGCGCGTTGCCGGCGAAGAGCGCCTGAGGCGGGGCGAACGGCGGAAGGGGGCCAGCGGCGCATGCTCATCCTGACACGGAAGTTGGGGGAGAATATCCGGATCGGGGACAAGATCAAGGTCACCATCCTGGATATCAAGGGAGGGCAGGTGAAGCTCGGCATCGACGCGCCCCCCGAGGTCGCGGTGCACCGGGAAGAGATCTACGAGCGCATCCGCGAGGAGAACGAGCGCGCCAGCGGCGTCACGCCCAAGATGCTGCGCGAGGTGGCCGGCGTGCTGCGCTCGACGAAGAAGCCGCGGCGCGGTCGCGTCGGTCCCTAGCGGCGCCGCCGGTCGGCCTCCCGCGCCGCGGCTGGGATCGGCCAGCGCGGGGGGGCTGGCGGGGCGCGGCGGGGGGCGAGCGGCGACAGCCCTAAAGCCGGGCGCGGGAGTTGCCGACACCGAACGGGGGAGGGGCGAGGGAAGGGGTCCGGTCCCGGCGCGCAGCGCGGCGCTGCTCCAGGCCCGCCGGCCCGAAAGACGGACACAGGGGAGCACGACGCTGGCCGCGGGGCGGCTCGGCCGTCCCGGGTCGCCACGGTCGGGGAGAAAGACGAGATGGCAAACATCGATCTCAGCCGTATCCGCTCGAACATCCAGGGGCTGAACATCCTCCACAGCCTGCGGACGGTGAACAACGAACTGGCCACGCACCAGTTGCGTCTCGGCACCGGGCAGCGGATCAACTCCGCCGGCGACGACCCGGCCGGGATGACGATCGCGACCAAGCTGCGCAGCCGCTACCGCATGCTCTCGGCCGTCTACGACAACATCGGGCAGGCCAAGAACATGATGTCCGTGGCGGAGGGCGGCCTGCTGAATATGAGCGACATCCTGGTGACGATGAACGAGAAGCTCATCGCCGCGGCCAGCGACTCCCTGGGCAGCGAGGAGCGCAACGCGATCGTGCGCCAGCTCGTGCAGCAGGTGGCGGAGCTGCAGGACATCGCCGGACAGACCGAGTTCAACGGCGTCAGCCTGCTCGACAGCGCGCAGAGCTTCAACTTCCAGACCGGTCCCGACAGCCAGACCGTCTGGCAGACGAGCAGCTTCGCGCCCGACGCCCTGGGGATGGTCAACATGCTGGCGCTGCTCGAGACCGACGTCATCGACAGCGCCAACTACCAGACCTACCGGGACGAGGTCGACGCGGCCATGTCGGCCGTGTCCAACGGGCTGACGGCGATCGGCTCGCTGATGAACCGGATGACGACCAAGGAGGACGCCATCTCGGTGGCGCGGATCAACACCGAGGCGGCCTTCAGCAGGATCTTCAACGCCGACATGGCCGTCGAGCAGATGGAGGTGACCAAGTACACGATCCTCCAGCAGACCTCGCTGGCCATGCTGGCCCAGGCGAACCTGAACGGCCAGTCGCTGCTGATGCTCTTCCAGTAGGCGATCGGGAGACGCGGTGCCGCGCATGCACCCTCCCGGATCGCCGTTGCGCGCCTATCGGCGCCAGCAGGTCGAGGCGGCGAGCCCCGGCCGGCTGGTGCTGATCGCGTTGGAGCAGGCGGTCGCCGCCTGCCGGCGCGGACTGCGCGGGCGGGCGCAGCGCATCGTCGAGGAGCTGATCCGGGCGCTCGACTTCGACTACCCGGAGGCGGCGGGAGGGATGCTGGCCCTCTACGACTGGGTGCTGCGGCTGCTGCGCGAGGGGCGGATCGCCGAGGCGGGGGCCCTGCTCGAGGAGCTGCGGGCTACCTGGGCGCAGGCGCTGCCGGCGCAGGAGGCGCCCGGGGGGACGACCGGCGGTTGACGGAGCGCGGCGGACGAGCCGCGGGGCGCCGCCTGATCCGGCGCGGGGAGGCAGGATGCCGGCCATCGGGGGAATCAACCAGACCACGAACAGCGCCCTGTGGCAGCTCGTCCAGAGCTACCTGGCCGCGGAGCGCGCCCCGCTCACGCGCCTCGAGGCGAGCCGCACCGATCTGACCACGCGAGCGAGCGGGTTCCAGGACCTCAGGGGCCGGCTGCAGGCCCTGGCGGGCGCCGTCGACGGCTTCCGCTGGGCCGGCGCGCAGAACCCGCTGCAGCAGTTCGCGGCGACGGCCAGCCAGCCGCTGGCCCTGAGCGCGACGGCGAGCGCTTCGGCCGAGCCGGCCGCGCACACGATCACGATCGACGCCGTCGCCCGGGCGCACAGCCTCGCCGGCGGCGAGTTCGGCTCCGCCGATCCCTTCGCCGCCTCCGGCACCTTCACCTTCACGATCCGGCAGGGGGGCGAGACGCGATCGATCGCGGTCGATCTGGCCGCGGGGCTCGCCGCCGGGGCGGCGCTCGGCGCGATCGCCGCGGCCGTCAACGCCGCCGGTGCCGGCGTGCGCGCGACGGTCGTCACCAGCGACGCGGCGGCGGGTCGTCAGCGGCTCCTGCTGACCAGCCGGGAGACGGGCACGCCCGCGCTCATCGAGGAGATCGCCGACGTCGAGGGGGGGCTGGCCGACCTCGTCGGGCTGTCGGGCAGTTCAGCGCCGGGATCCTTCTCGGCCAACACCGTGCAGGAGGCGGCCGACGCCCTCTTCACCTTCGACGGCCTGGCGCTCACCTCGCCCGGGAACACCGTGACCGACATCCTGCCGGGCGTGACGCTCCAGCTGCTGCGCGCCGGAGACGGGCCGGTCGCGCTGACCATCGCCCGCGACGCCGCGGCCGTGGAAGCCAGCCTGGGCACCTTCATCGACGCCTACAACGCCCTCGTCGATTTCGTGCGCGAGAAGACGCGCGGGGCGGACGCCGACGGCGAGGGGCGCGGGCTCTTCACCGGCAACGCCACGCTGATGGCGCTGCGCCGCGAGCTGCGCGGCCTGGCCTCGGATCCGGTCGCCGGCGGCGGCGGGCCGGGCGAGCTGCGGCGGTTGGCGGAGATCGGCATCACCGCCGACGCGTCGGGAAGACTGTCGTTGTCCGACTCGGGCGCCCTCGCCGAGGCCCTGCGCGCGCGGCCGGAGGAGGTCGCGCGGCTCTTCCGCGACGAGACCGACGGCGTGGCCGTGCGCATTGCCGAGCGGCTCAAGCGATACACTCAGGCCGACGGGCTGATCGCCCGCGAGACCGAGACGCTGGCCTCTCGCCGGCGCACGCTGGAGCGCAGCATCGCGCGCCTCACCGAGCGGCTCGCCCGCCGGGAGCAGACGCTGCTCCAGGAGCTGCAGTCGCTGCAGTCGATGATCCAGTCGCTCCTCGCCCAGCAGTCGACGCTGAACCAACTCGGCGGCTAGAGCGGGGCGGCGGCGGCCCGGGCCGCCCGATGCCGGCCTTGGAGGAAGGGATGAGCGAGGGGCGTCGCCGAGCGGGCACGCGGATCCGGGCCGGGCAGGCTCCCGCGGCCGGGGCGCTCATCCTGGGCCGGCTGGAGGCGGCCGAGGCGGCGCTGGAGCGGGGAGACCTGGCCGGCGCGCGGCGGGCGACCGAGGGGGCCGGACGCTGGATGACGCTGCTGGGCGCGGGCGACCGCGCGGCGGCCGCGGAGGGGCCGATGGGCGAGGCGCGGCGCCTGATCGAGGCGCGGCTGATCCGGCTGAGAAGCGCCGCGGAGGTCCACCTGACCGCCTGCCGCGAGCGGCTCGCAGGGCTGCGGCGGCAGCGGCGCCTCGCGGGGGAGTCCGAGAGGGGCGGGGGGGCCGGCGGAAGCTGGCTCGACCGGCAGGCCTGATGCGGTGTCGCCCCGGCCCCGGCCGGGACGCGGGGGAGGCAGGGTGATGATCGAGAGCGTGACTCGGGAGACCCTGGTGCGCGTCTTCGCCGCCGGGAGCACGCTGCGCCTCCAGAGGCCGGAGCGGGGCGGCCTGCGGCCGCAGCCGGCCCTCGTGCACCTCTGGCGGCGGGACCGGTACTGCGAGCTGACGCTGGCGCTAGGGCCCCACGACCCGTTGCCGCAGGAGGGCGAGCGGGTGCGCGCCGAGTCGACCCGGGTCGACGGCGTCTTCCAGGTGATCGGCCGGCTGCGCCTGCCGGAGCCGGTCGGCGGCGACGAGGCCCGCCTGCTGCGCGCCCTCCTCGAGCCCGATGTCGCCACCGCCACCCGGCTCCAGCGCCGCGCCTTCTTCCGCCTGCCGGGCCGATGGCCGGTGACGATCCGGCCCGTGTCCGGCGGCGCCCGCGGCCCGGCTGGCGACGCGGAGTGCAGGGCCGAGGCCTTCGATCTGAGCGCCGGCGGCATGCTCCTCGGCCGCACGGCAGGCGGGCCCCTGTCCCCCGGCACGCGCCTCGGCGTGGCCATCGATCTGGCCGACGGCGCCGCTCCGCTCACCGCCACGGCCGAGGTCGTGCGCGAGCAGACCGGGGCGCGGCGCGGGCAGACGCGCCTGTGGGGTTGCCGCTTCTGCGATCTGGGCTACGAGGACGAGCGCAGGATCCTCCGGCGGCTCCACGCCCTCTACCGCGAGCGACTGCAGAGAGGCGCCACGCCGGCCGACGCGCTGGCCGCAGCGGCCTGACGCGCCCGCCCAAGGCGCGCGACGCGCTGGCCGCAGCGGCCTGACTCCGCTCCGTCCCGTCACGCCCGACCCGCCAGCCCGGCGACTCCCGCAGGGCGCGCCAGCGCCGCAGCGCCTCGCGCAAGCTGCGGCTTGAGCGCGCCCCCCCGTCACGCTAGAATCGTCCCCGTCGGCGACCTGCCGACGCATCCGTGTTCGATGAAGGGAGTGACCATGTCGGGCATCGGGCCCGGTCTGTCTCTCGGTGCCATGAGCGCGCGCGAACGGGCCGGCGGCGAGGAGCCGCCCCCGGGGCTCGAGGCCGAGCGGGATGCGTTGATCGCCGCCGCCTACGGAGCGAGAGCGCGCTGCCTGATCGTGCTCGATCAGGAGGGCGTCGCCCACCGCATGATGGGAGTCCTGCCCGCCGGGAGGAGCGGCCCGCGCCTGCTCGAAGCGCTCGAGTCCCCGAGCCTCTGGCAGGCGGTGCGCTCGGGCACGACCTATCTCGGCCCGCAGCTCGCCGAGCTCACCGCGGTCTGGGCCCCCGATCTGCTGACCGACGCCCACGTGCGCTTCTTCCGCGACGACGACCGACCGCTGGGCGTGGTCCTGCTGGACGAGGCGCCGGCGAGGCGCCTGGCCGAGATCGCCGATCGGACGGTCGGCCTGATGCTGCGCGAGTCGCTCCAGGCGCAGGCGGTGGGCGCCCTGCGCGACTTCGCCCGCGCGCTGATGGGCCTGGTCGGCCAGGGCGTGCTGGCGATCGACGAGGAGGGGCGGGTCGCCTACCTCAACCGCGAGGGGGAGGAGATCCTCGGCTTCGATCCGGGACAGGCGCAGGGGCTCGACTGCACGCGCGTGCTCCGCCCGGCGGTCGGGGAGAAGCACCCGCTGCTCGAGGGACTGAGCGGCCGGCTGCGCGCCGTGCACCTCTACGTGGCGACCCCCCGGGGGCGCGACCTGCCCCTGGCGATTGACATGCGCCGCGTCGAGGGGCCGCGAGGCGATGTCCGGGGCCTGGTGGCGCTGCTGCGCGACCTGAGCGACGAGCAGGCGCTCGACCAGCACGCCCAGCAGCGCGAGCGCCTGGCGGTGATCGGCGAGCTGGCCGCCGGCGTGGCCCACGAGATCCGCAATCCGCTGACCGGCATCGGCAACTGCGCCCAGGTGCTCCAGCTGCGCCTGGCCGAAGACGAGCGCAATCTCAAGCTGGCCGATCTCATCCTGCGCGAGAGCCGCCGGCTGGATCGCATCGTCACCAGCCTGCTCGGCTTCGCCCGTCCGGGTCCGCCGCGCCTGCGCGCCGCGGTGGTGGAGGAGATCGTCGATCGCGTGCTCGACCTGGAGCGGCCGGGCGCCGAGCGGGCGGGGATCCGCTGCGAGCGCCGCGTGATCGGTGCGATCCCGCCCATCTACGTCGACCCCGAGCAGATCCAGCAGGTGCTGGTCAATCTCGCCCGCAACGCCGCGCAGGCGATGCCCGACGGCGGGGTGCTGACCTTCGAGGTGTCCGTCGTGCGGCGGCGGCTGCAGCGGCGCCGCGGCATCGGACGGCGCACGGGCGACCGGATCCGCATCGTCGGCGAGCCGCCGCTGGTGCGCTTCGTGCGCCTGCGCGTGCAGGACACCGGCGCGGGCATCCCGGCCGAGATCCTCCCGCGAATCTTCGACCCCTTCTTCACGACGCGCGCCGAGGGCACCGGACTGGGGCTCTCCGTGTCGCAGACCATCGTGCAGGAGCATGGAGGCTTCCTCTCCGTCCAGAGCGTGACGGGGAAGGGCACGAGTTTCGACGTCGATCTGCCCGTGGAACGGAGGCAAGGTGGACGCAGAGAAGAGGATCCCGCCGCAGACGGCGCGGACCGGCGAGGCGACGAGGAGCCTGGAGGCGACGAAGAGCGCCGAGACGACGCGCCTCCTGGTCGTGGATGACGAGGAGTCGATCCGCATCAGCCTGGCCGAGGCTCTGTCCGAGGCCGGCACCGAGGTGCGCACCGCGGTGGGCGGGGAGGAAGCCTTCCGCTACCTGGCGGCGGGCGACGTCGACCTCGTCCTGCTCGACCAGCGACTGTCGCAGACGCAGGAGGATGGTCTCGATCTGCTGCGCCGGATCAAGGCCGAGCACCCGGCGACGGCGGTGATCATGATGACCGCCTACGGCCGCTTCGAGTCGGCCGTCGAGGCGACCCGACTCGGCTGCTACCAGTACATCGCCAAACCGCTCGACCTCCACCAGCTCAAGCTCCTGATCCGCAACGCGCTGGCGACGATGGCCCTGGGCCGCGAGGTGCGCCGGCTGCGCGCCGAGCAGCGCAGGCGCTTCGCCGGCGAGCGGATCATCGGGGCCAGTCCGGCCATCGAGCAGTTCCTCGAGAGCCTCAAGCGGGTCGCCCGCAGCCCGTCGACGACGGTGCTCCTGCGCGGCGAGACCGGCACGGGCAAGGAGCTCGCCGCGCGCCAGATCCACTCCGGCAGCCCCGTGGCCGGGGGGCCCTTCGTCGACGTCAACTGCAGCGCGGTGCCCGACAACCTGCTCGAGAGCGAGCTCTTCGGCCACGAGCGCGGCGCCTTCACCGACGCCAAGAGCGCCAAGGAGGGCCTCTTCGAGCTGGCCCACGGCGGCACGCTCTTCCTGGACGAGATCGCGGAGATGCCGGCCAAGCTCCAGGCCAAGCTCCTGCGGGTGCTCGAGTCGAAGACCTTCCGGCGCGTCGGCGGCACACAGGACGTCCAGGTCAGCGTGCGCATCGTCGCCGCGACCAACCGCGATCTGCAGGAGGAAGTGGCGCAGGGGCGTTTCCGCGAGGACCTCTACTACCGCCTCTCCGTCGTGCCGCTGGACGTGCCGCCCCTGCGCGAACGGCGCGGCGACATCCCGGCGCTGGTCAAGACCTTCCTCGACCTCTACGGCCGCGAGATCGGCCGCCCGGTCCACGAGGTCAGCCCCCAGGCGATGGACCTGCTCACCGCCTACGACTGGCCCGGCAACGTGCGTGAGTTGCGCAACCTGATGGAGCGGCTCGTGCTGATGGGCTCGCAGTCGCGGATCGAGGCGGCGGACCTGCCGGAGCAGGTGCGCACGAATCGCGGGCGCCTGCAGCGGCGGGCGCGGGACGAGGCGCTGTTCCGTCGCGGGCGCATCCCGTCGCTCGACGACGTCGAGCGGGCGGCGATCCGCCACGCGCTGGCCGAGGTGGCG
>VGIY01000061.1 GCA_016867695.1 Candidatus Eiseniibacteriota bacterium
TGCCGGCCGGCCAGCAGGTCTCCGGCTATCCGGCGACGCCGCACGCGCGCGCCCGGCGGATGTACGCCGCCCTGCGCCACCTGCCCGAGTTGGTCCGCGAGGTGCGCCGCCTCGGCGAGCGCCTGCGGCGCCTCGAGGAACGGGGGAGAGGAGCGTCGTGAAGCAGCGCACGATCTCCCGGCCGGCGTCCTTCGCCGGCATCGGCCTGCACACGGGAGCCCGCACGCGGGTGACCTTCCTCCCCGCCGACCCGGGAAGCGGGTTCCGTTTCGTGCGCACCGACCTGCTCGGCGCCCCGCAGATCCCCGTCTGCCCGGCCAGCGCGGCGGACGACGGCGGCCCCCTGCGCCGCACGGTGCTGCGGCACGACGGGGCGGAGGTGCACACCGTCGAGCACGCCCTGGCCGCGGCGCGCGGGCTCGATCTCGACAACCTGACCATCGAGCTCGACGGGCCCGAGGTTCCGGAGCCGAGCGAGGGCAGCGCGGCGCGCTTCGTCGAGCTGCTCGAGGAGGCGGGGCCGATCGAACAGCCCGCCGACCGGGAGCCGTTCGTCATCCGCAAGCCGGTGACCTACCGGGACGGCGGCGTCGAGATCCTCGCCCTCCCGGGCGAGGGGCTGTGGCTCAGCTTCACGATCGAGTATGACCATCCGCTCATCGGCACGCAGCGCCGCTCGCTGCGGCTGACGCCCGAGTCGTTCAAGCGGGAGATCTCGCGGGCGCGGACCTTCGTCCTGCATCGCGACGTCGAGTCCCTGCGGGCCAGCGGGCTGATCCGCGGCGGCAGCCTGGACAACGCCATCGTCGTCGGCGACCAGGGGCTGATGAACAGCGAGCCGCTGCGCTACCCCGACGAGTTCGTCCGCCACAAGCTGCTCGACCTGCTCGGAGACCTGGCGTTGCTGGGGAGGCCCATCGAGGGGCAGATCCACGCCGTGCGCAGCGGCCACTCCCATCACATGCGCTTCGTCCGCGAGCTGGATCGCGCCCACCAGGGCGCCGCCGGGCTCGACGCCCTGCTCGACCGGGTGCACTTCGACATCGACGCGATCGAGCGGATCATGCCGCACCGCTACCCGATGCTGCTGGTCGACCGGATCCTCCACCTCGAGGAGCGCCGCCGGGTGGTGGGCATCAAGAACGTGACCGTCAACGAGCCCTTCTTCAGCGGCCACTTCCCCGGCCATCCGATCATGCCCGCGGTGCTGATCATCGAGGCCATGGCCCAGGTGGGCGGCGTGCTCCTGCTCAACACGGTCGACGATCCGGAACGCAAGCTGGTCTACTTCATGGGCATCGACAACGCCAAGTTCCGCCGCCCGGTGCGGCCCGGCGACCAGGTGGTCTTCGACCTGCAGCTGGTCAAGCTCAAGAGCCGCACCTGCAAGATGAACGGGCAGGCCTTCGTCCGCGGCCAGCGGGTCGCCGAGGCGGAGCTGCTGTCGAGCATCGTCGACCGGGAGGACGCCCCCTGATGACGACCATCCACGCCACCGCGATCGTCGACCCGCAGGCCGAGCTGGGCGTCGACGTCGAGATCGGCCCCTACTGCCTGGTCGGGCCCCGGGCGCGCATCGGCGATCGCTGCCGGCTGATCTCGATGGTGCGCATCGACGAGGGCGCGATCCTGGGCGAGGGCTGCGCCTGCCACCACGGCGCGGCGATCGGCGGCCCGCCGCAGGACCTCAAGTACCAGGGCGCCGCCTCGCGCGTGCGCGCCGGGGCGGGCAACACCTTCCGCGAGTTCTGCACCGTCCACCGGGCTACCGGGGAAGGAGAGGAGACGCTCCTCGGCGACGAGAACCTGATCATGGCCTACGCGCACGTGGCCCACAACTGCGCGCTCGGCAGCCACGTCATCCTCGGCAACTGCGCGACGCTCGCCGGCCACGTGGAGGTGGGCGACTACGCGATCGTCAGCGGCGTGACCCCCGTCCACCAGTTCGTCAAGATCGGCGCGCACGCGATCATCGGCGGCGGCTGCCGCGTGCCCAAGGACGTGCCCCCCTTCGTCATGGCCGCCGGGCACCCCCTCGAGGTCCACGGGCTGAACGTCGTCGGGCTGAGGCGGCGCGGCTTCTCCGCGGAGACGCTGGCCGAGCTGGAGAAGCTCTACCGCCTCTTCTTCCGCTCCGATCTGGTCAAGGAGGCCGCCCTGGCGCGGATCCGCGCCGAACTGGCGCCGCTGCCCGAGGTGGAGATGTTCTGCCGCTTCATCGAGCGCTCGGCGCGCGGCCTGACGCGCTAGCGGCCGCGCCGCCGCGGGAGAGAGCCATGGTCGAGCCCCACCTGACGGTGGCCGTCGCCGGCGCCGGGCACCTGGGCACCTTCCACGCGCGGGCGCTGCAGCGCGTCGCGCCCGGCTGCCTGCGCGCCGTCGTCGACTGCCTGCCCGAGCGCGCCGAGCGTCTCGCCAACGCCCTCGGCGTGCGCGCCGCCGCCGACGTCGGCGCCGTGCTCGGCGAGGTCGACGCGCTCATCGTCGCCACGCCGACGGCCACGCACTACGCGGTCGCCCGCGCCGCGCTCGCCGCCGGCTGCCACGTGCTGGTCGAAAAGCCGATCACGGCGACCCTCGAGGAAGGCCGCGAGCTGGTCGCCCTGGCCGCCGCCAAGCGCCGGGTGCTCCAGGTGGGCCACATCGAGCGCTTCAACCCGATCTTCCGCGCTCTGCAGGGCGAGATCGGCGTTCCCGCCTTCGTCGAGGCCGAGCGGCTGGCCCCCTTCGTGCCGCGCAGCCTCGATGTCGACGTCGTCCTCGACCTGATGGTCCACGACCTCGACCTGCTGCTCAGTCTGGTGCCGGCCGAGGCGACGGCCATCGAGGCCGTCGGCGTCGCCGTGCTCTCGCCGGGCGAGGACATCGCCGCGGCGCGCCTGCGCTTCGCCAACGGCACGGTTGCCCACCTCACCGCCAGCCGTGTCTCGCAGGAGAAGTCGCGCAAGATCCGCTTTTTCAGCCGCCGCGGCTACCATTCTCTAGACCTGCTCGCCCGCAGCGCCCGCAAGGTGCGCATCGCCCCCGATCCCGAAGGGGCGTTGGAGGTGCCCGGCACGGGGCGCTTCGCCGTGGCCGAGGAGCGCCTGGAGCGGCCCGAACCAGACCCGCTGGGCGAGGAGCTGCGCAGCTTCCTCGCCGCCGCCGCCGCCGGCGGTCCGCCGGTCGTCGACGGCGAGGCGGCGCTGCGCGTGCTCGCCCTCGCCGGCGAGATCCGGCGCCGCGCGCAGGCGGGGCTGCGGGAGTTCCGCGAGACGCCCCCATGGCCCACGCCCGCCTCCTGACGGTGGCCGGCGAGGCCAGCAGCGACGCCCACGCCGCCGGCCTACTCGAGGCGCTCCGCGATCGGGGCTGGCGGGGCGAGTGCGTCGCGGTGGGAGGCCCGGCGCTGGCCGCCGCCGGCGCCCGGCTGATCGCCGACCAGAGCGATCTGGCCGTCGTCGGCCTGAGCGAGGTCTGCGGCCGCCTGCCCCGGATCCTCCGCCTCCTCGGCCGCGTGCGCGACGAGATCGCCCGGCGCCCTCCGGACCTCTTCCTGCCGGTCGACACGCCGGAGTTCAACCTGCGTCTCCTGCCCCACGCCGCGCGCCGCGGCGTGCCGGTGGTCTACTTCGTCGCCCCGCAGACCTGGGCCTGGAGGCCGCGGCGGACCCGCATCCTGCGCCGCCACGCCCGGGAGCTGCTCGTCCTCTTCCCCTTCGAGGAGCCCTGGTTCCGCGAGCGCGGCGTGGCGGCCACCTACGTCGGCCACCCGCTCGTCGACGCCGCGCGCGCCTGGCGCGCGCAGCGCCCACGACGCGGCCGGCAGACCCCGGAGGAGAGCGGGCCGGCGGGGCTCCTGCTGCCGGGAAGCCGTTCCGGCGAGGTGCGCCGCCACCTGCCCGTTCTGGCCGCCGCCGTCGAGCTCCTGCGCCGGCGCGGGCTCGACCTGCGCTGGCGGGTGCGCGCGGCGCCGGGACTGGACGACGACTTCTACGCCCCCTGGACGCTTTCGGCCGGGATCGAGCTGCGCCGCGAGCCGATCCTCGAGCTGGCCGCCGGATCGGCGGTCACGGTGGCCGCCTCGGGGACCGCCTCGTTCGAGGCGGCGCTCGCCGGCTCGCCGCTCATCGTCGTCTACCGCGTCAGCCCGCTGACCTGGCTCCTTGCCCGCCGGATGGTGCGCGTGCCGCACGTGGCCATGGCCAATCTCGCCCTGGGGCGCGGCGTCGTGCCCGAGCTGCTGCAGGACGATTGCGCGCCGGCGCGGATCGCCGGCGAGATCGAGGGCCTGCTGGGCGATCCGGCCAGGGCGGAGCGGATGCGCGCGGAGCTGGCCGGGCTCGATGCCCGCTTCGGCCCGAGCGGCGCCCTCGCCCGAGCCGCCGAGCGCGTCCAGGCGCACCTCGAGCCGCGGGGAGGCTGAGGTGGGCTCGCCGCGACCGGGGCTGCGCGCGCGCATCGTGGGGCTCGCCGGCGCCTGGCTGATCCTCGCGCTCGGGAGCACCTGGCGGACGCGCCTGATCGGCGCCGAGCACCTCGCCTCGTGTCGCGCCGGCGGGCGGGGCTTCGCCTACGGTTTCTGGCACGGGCTGCTCCTGCCGATCGCCTACCTCAATCGGGGCCAGCGGGCCACGGTTCTCGTCAGCCTGCATCGCGACGGCGAGTACATCGCCCAGGCGGCCCGCCGCCTCGGCATCGGCTCAGTGCGCGGCTCGAGCTCGCGCGGCGGGGCCCGCTCCCTCCTGGAGATGGTGCGCCTGGGGCGGCGCGGCGAGGCGGTCGCCTTCACGCCCGACGGGCCGCGCGGGCCGCGCCGCCGGGTCCAGCCCGGCCTCCCGCTCTGCGCCCAGCGGGCGGGGATCCCGATCCTGCCGATCGCCGCGGCCGCACGGCCCTGCCGCCGTCTCGGCTCCTGGGACCGCTTCCTCGTCCCGGCCCCCTTCGCCCGCGTCGTCCTCGCCTACGGGCCTCCGCTGGCGATCCCCGCGGGGATCGATCGGCAGCGGATGCTCGCCCTCTGGACCCCGCGGATCGAGGAGGCCTTGGATGCCGCCGAGCGGGCCGCGCAGCAGGCTCTAGACGACTGGGACGGCCGGCCGCGCCGCGGCGCGCCGCCCCGGCCATGAGGAGGCCCTCGTGCGCGCCGGCCTGACCCTCTATCGCGCCGCCTGGGGCGGGGGGCTCGCCGTCGGGGCGCCCTACCTGCTCCTGCGCGCCCTCCTGCGCCCCGGGGAGATGCGGGAGCGGCGGGGCGACTGGGACCCGCTCGATCCCGGCGCGCGGGGCGGGGTCTGGGTGCACGCGGCGAGCGTGGGGGAGGGGCGCGCCGCCGCCGCGCTCCTCGGCGCGCTGCGCGATCGCGGAGCGCGCCCGCTCCTCTCGGTGACGACGCCGGCGGCGCGACGCCTGGAGGCGCAGTTCCAGGCGGCCGGCGCCCTCGCCGTGCGCCACGCGCCGCTCGACATCGCCCCCTTCGTGCGCCGGGTCCTGCGGCGCGTGGAGCCCCGGGCGCTGCTCATCCTGGAGACGGAGATCTGGCCGATCCAGCTCGTCGAGGCGGACCGGGCCCGCATCCCCGTCGCCTTCGTCAGCGCGCGGCTGACCGAGCGCAGCCTGCGCCGATTGCGCCCCTGGAAGGGGGCGCTGGCGGAGCGGCTTCGCCAGGCCTGCGTGGCCGCCCAGAGCGAGGCCGACGCCGCGCGCTGGAGCGCGCTCGGCATCGAGGACTCGCGGCTGCGCGTGACGGGCAACCTCAAGTACGAGCGGCCCCGCGGGCCCCTGCCGGAGAGGCAGCGTCTCCGGCAGCGGGCGGGGTGGGATCGCGTCGCCGTCTTCGGCAGCGTCCGCTCCGGCGAGGTGGAAGCCGTCGCCGAGGCGATCGCCGCCTGCCGCGACCTCGCCGGCGGGATCCTGCTCGTCGTCGCCCCGCGCCATCCCGGGCGCAGCGCCGAGGCGCTGCGGCGCGCGCTCGCCCCGCTCGCCCCGCTGCGGGAGCGCGGCAGCTCCGAGGGCCCGCTCCTCGCCCAGGCGGGCGATCCGCGGGCGGGCATGGCCGTGCTGCTTCTCGGCACGGTGGGGGAGCTGCGCGCATTCTACGCGCTCGCCGACGCCGCCTTCGTCGGCGGCACGCTCGCGCCCGTCGGCGGCCACAACCTCTTCGAGGCGGCCGAGTGCGCGGTGCCCGTCCTCCACGGCCCCCACTGCGCCACCGTCGCCGACGTCGCCGCGGCGCTCGCCCGATCGGGCGGCGGCTTCCTCGTCGAATCGGGTGCGCAGCTGGGGATCCGGCTGCGCGCCCTGCTCGCCGACGAGCCCTCGCGCGCCGCGGCGGCGCGGGCCGCCCACGAGGCCGCGCTGCGGCTCGGCGGCGCGCTCGAGGCAACGCTGGCCGCCCTCGACGCCTGGGGCGTCCTCCCGGGGAGGGAGCCGTGGGCCTGACGGGTCTGCATCGCCGGCTCTCCCGCCGGGAGGAGCGCGGCGCCGAGCGCCTGCTCATCCCGCCGCTGGCCGCCCTCTCGCTCCTCTACCGGCTCGCCGTCGCCGGGCGCAACCTCGCCTACGACCGCGGCTGGATGCGCTCCGAGCGGCTGGCGGCCTGGGTGCTCGTCGTCGGCGGCCTGAGCGCCGGGGGCAGCGGCAAGACGCCGCTCGCCGCCGAGCTCGCGCGCCGCATCGCCCGCTGGGGAGTCCCCCCGCTGATCGTCGCCCGCGCCTATCGCGCGGCGGGATTCCGGCGCGGCGCGCTCCTCGTCGCCGACGGCGCCGGGGGGGCGGAGCCCGATCCGCTGCGATTCGGCGACGAGGCGGCGCTGCTGGCGCGCCTCGCGCCGGGGATCCCCGTCGCCATCGCCCGCCGCCGCGCCGAGGTCCTGCGCGATCCCGCCCTGGCCGAGCTCGGCGCCCGCGCCCTCGTCCTCGACGGGGGGCTCCAGCACCGCCGTCTGCGGCCCGACCTGGCACTGGCGACGATCGACGCCTCCCTGGAGCCGTCGTCGGGAAGGCTCCTGCCCCTGGGCGACCTGCGCGAGCCCTGGACGGCGTTGCGGCGCGCCGACTGGATCGTCCTCCATCGCGGGCAGCTCTGCCCCGACCCCCTGCCCTGGGAGCGCTTCCTCGACCGGGTCGCTCCCGGGCGACCGCGGCTCTGGACGCACACCGGCCTGCAGGCCCCGGAGGAACTGGGCGAGGGGAGGGTGACCCCCTGGCCGGAGCTTCGCGGCCGGAGGCTCGGTCTCTGGACCGGGCTGGGGCATCCCGAGGCGCTGGTCGCGGATCTCGCCGCCGAGGGCGTCGTCCCCGCCTGGCGCGAGCTCGCTCCCGATCACGCGCGTTGCGACGCGGCGCTCGCCCGGCGGCTGCGCCGCGCCGCCGCGCGCGAACGCCTGGAGGCGATCCTCGTCACGCTCAAGGACGCGGTCAAGCTGGAGGCCTGGCGGGATGCCCTGCCTCCCGTTCTGGTCTGCCGCTCCGGGATCGGATTCGGTCGCGGGCTCGAGGCCTTCGAGGGGCAACTGCGCGCCAGCCTGCGCGCGGCGGGCGTCCTGCCTGCGGGGGATCCTCCCTGCGCGGCAAGCGATTGAGGCGCTGGCCCGCAGGGTCGAGCGCGGCCCGGTCCCCCGGCCGGAATCAGTCCTCGTCGGCCCAGTTGGCGAAGTGGACGCGGATGGCCGCCTCGGCGGCGATCTCGTCCCCGGAGGTCTGCTCGACGCCGTAGAGCGTCACCCGCGCATCGCCCTGCAGCTCGCCGCCCAGGATCAGCGAGCTGAGCGGGGGCTCGAGCTTCGCCGCCCCGGTGACGAGCACGACTACGAGAGAGACGCTCTCGCCGCTGGGCACGACGGCGTGCAGCGCGCCCTCGAGCGAGTCGATCTGCTCGCCGGTGATCTCGAACTCGACGCGATAGGCGTTCAGCGTCACGCTGCCGAACGGGCCGCCAGGAGCGAGACCGAGCTGGGCGGAAGCGGGCCGGTTCTCGACGGTGATGCGCACCTCGTCCTCGAAGACCGCGTCGTCGGCGGTCATCAGCACCCCGTCCTCGCCCGCGTGGCGGACGTCGGAGCGCAACGGGGAGGTGGCCAGGGACCCCGTCGCCGTCGCCGGCACGATCTCGGTGACGACGAGCGAGGAGCGGGGTTGATCGACGGCGTCGCAGCCCCCGGCGACGAGAGCCGCCAGGGCGAGCAGCGCGCAGCCGAGGATCGCCGGTGCGTGACGCTGGATCATGTGCGCCTCCCTGCGGGACGGCGGCCGGTGCGGGCCGCGGTGCACGACGCCCGGCGGCGGCCTCCGGGCGGGCGGTTTCGCCCTTGGCCCTCAATATCGGCGGCGCCTATACTCGCCTGAAGTCCGAACTGATCCGCGGGCGCGCGGGGCGCCCCTCGGGAGCAGACTGGCATGTCCTTACCGGTACACGACTTCCTGGTGATCGGCTCCGGCCTGGCGGGGCTGCTCTTCGCCCTCGAGGCGGCGGCTCACGGCCGCGTGGCGCTGGTGACCAAGCGGCGCGCCGGCGACTCGAACACGCGCCTCGCCCAGGGCGGGATCGCCAGCGTCGCCGCCGCCGACGACTCCTTCGAGCGCCACAGGGCCGACACGCTCGCCGCGGGCGCGGGCCTCTGCCGCGAGGAGGTCGTCGCCGGCGTGATCGCCGAGGCGCCGCGGACGATCGAGCTGCTCGAGAGCCATGGCACGCGCTTCTGCCTGCGGGCCGACGGCAACGGGTACGACCTCGGCCGCGAGGGGGGCCACTCGCGCCGGAGGATCCTCCACGCCGCCGACGCCACGGGCGAGGCGATCGCCGACACGCTCCTGGCGCGTGCCCGCGCCCACCCGCGCATCGAGCTGCGAGAAGACTGCTGCGCCGTCGATCTGATCACGACCAGCAAGCTCGAGCGCCGCGCGCCGCGCGCCGGCGAGACGCGCGTCCTGGGAGCCTACATCCTCGAGGCGGACGGGGGACGCATCCAGGCGCTCGCCGCGGCGAGCACGCTGCTGGCCACGGGGGGCTGCGGCAAGGTCTATCGCTACACGAGCAATCCCGACGTCGCCACCGGCGACGGGCTGGCCATGGCCTACCGCGCCGGCGCGCGCCTGGCCAATCTCGAGTTCGTCCAGTTCCACCCGACCTGCCTCTACGACCCGCGCGAGACGCACTTCCTGATCTCCGAGGCGGTGCGCGGCGAGGGCGCCTTCCTGACCTCGATCTCCGGCGAGCCCTTCATGGCCGCCTACCACGCGGACGCCGACCTGGCTCCGCGGGATGTCGTCGCCCGGGCGATCGACCGCGAGATGAAGCGCCGCGGCGACCGCCACGTCCTGCTCGACCTCGGCCGTATCGGCGCCGAGCGCATCCGCGTCCGGTTTCCCAACATCCATCGCACCTGCGCGGCGCTCGGCCTGGAGATCACGCGCCAGCCGATCCCCGTCGTCCCGGCCGCGCACTACCTCTGCGGGGGCGTGCTCACCGACGCCGAGGGGCGCACCGATCTGGCCGGCCTCTACGCCGCCGGCGAGGTCGCCTGCACCGGCCTCCACGGGGCCAACCGCCTGGCGAGCAACTCCCTGCTGGAGTCGGCCGTCTTCGCCCGCCGCGCCGCCGGCGCCGCCGTCGCCGGCCTCGACGACGCCCGCCGCGCCGTCGCCCGCATCGCCTCATCCGTGCCCCCCTGGGACCCGGGGGGAGCCAGCGTCGCCAAGGAGTCGGTGCTGGTCAACGCCCACTGGGAGCTCGTGCGCACGCTGATGTGGGACTTCGTCGGCATCGTCCGCAACGATCACCGCCTGCATCTGGCCGCGCGCTACGTGCGCCACTTCCGCCGCAGCGTGGAGAGCTACTACTGGGACTTCCTGCTGGACAGCGATCTCATCGAGCTGCGCAACATCGCCCTCCTGGCCGAGCTGATCATCCGCTCGGCGGCCTGCCGCAGGGAGTCGCGCGGGCTGCACTGCAACGAGGACCACCCGGAGAGGAACGATCCCCGCTGGCGGCGCGACACGGTCGTCGACCCCCTGAGCGGGCGCGTCCACGCCGCGCGGCGCGACGACGACCCCTTCGCCTCGCGGGAGGGGCGATGGCGGGCGGTCTGAGGCAGGGGCGATCGCCCGCCCCGGCGCCGGAGCGACCCCCGCGCTGGCCCGCGGACGACTGGCGGGGCCCGCTGCTCGCCGTGCGCCTGAGCAGCCTCGGCGACGTCGTCCTGACGACCGGCCCGCTGCGCCTGCTCCACGATCGCCGGCCCGACCTGGCGATCGATCTCCTGACCCGCGCCGCGTTCGCCCCGGCGCTGGCGGGGCTGCCTTTCATCCGCCGGATCCTGCTGGCCGACGGCCCCGATTCGCCGCCGGACGGCGCGGCGGCCGCGGAGCCCGCGGCTGCGGCCGCCTACGCGACGGTCCTCGAGTGGCAGGGTGGAGCGCGCGGGGCCCGCGCCGCGGCCGCGAGCGCTCCCGGGGCGCTGGTCGTCCGCGCCGGGCGCGCCGCCTGGCGGCGGCGTCTCCTCGTCCTTCTGGGACGGCGCGCCGTCGGAGTCGTGGAGCCCTATGCGGCGCGCCTGGCGCGTTCCCTGGCGGGCGGGAGGGTCGACCCGCAGCTCGCGGCTCCCTGGATCGCCGCCGACGAGGCGCTCCGCGCCCAGGCGCGCGAGCGGCTCGCGCGGCTCGGCTCCCCGCGGCGCGGCTGGGCGGTCCTGGCGCCGGGCGCCTCGCGGCCGATGAAGCGGGTGCCCGAGCGGCTGGCCGGGAAGATCGCCGCGGCGCTCGCGGAGCGCGGTTGGGGCGTCGTGCGGCTGGCCGCGCCCGCCGAGGGCGGCCCCGAGGGCGGCCCTGAAGGCCGCCCGGAAGACGGCGCGCCCGGGGCTCCGGGGGAGGGGCCCTGGCGGGGAACCCTGCCCCAGGTCGCCGC
>VGIY01000062.1 GCA_016867695.1 Candidatus Eiseniibacteriota bacterium
CCCGCCCGCTCGCGCCGCAGCCAGTCCATCTCTCCCACCCAGGTCCAGCGGCCCCGGTGCAGGCCGGCGCAAGGGCCGCCGCCCGACCGGCGCTCTCCCGCCGCGTCCTTCGGGTCGAGGCGCAGCGATCCCCCCGCCGCCAGCGCCAGACCCGCCAACCGGAAGCGGCCGAGGAGCAGTCCGCTGACGGCCAGGTCTCCGTCGGAGTCCCGCAGGCGGCCACGCGCGCCGTTCACCGCGGCGACCTGGACGCTGAAGGGGCCGGGGAACACGCCCGCCTCCAGGCCGACGTCGCTGTGCGCGGGCGGCGCGAACCCGCCGTGTTCGCGGACGAAGGCGGTGTGGTCGGCGAGGCGCCAGCCGTAGGGGGGCACGAATCGCCCCGCCTTGAGATAGCCCTGCGCGGGCAGAAGGCGCGCCAAGCCGAAGACTTCGTAGCTCCCGGAGATGCCGCGGGCGACATAGAGAGCCACGCGCGGGTCGGGATCGAAGGCGAGGTAGAGATTCCCCTCCATCTGGAGGAAGCCTCGAGGATCGCCGCCCGAGGCGTGGTGATGCATCGTGCGCAGGTCGCAGCCCACGGAGAGGTTCTCGCCCAGGCGCGGATCGAGGCGGGCGAGCGACGCCGTGTCGGGCGGGAAGGAGACCATCTCGACCGGCAGAAGGTACTGCGCGGCGTAGAGGCTGCGCTTGCCTCCTCCCGAGGGGTCGTCGTGACACAGGCCGCAGTGTTGCTCGTAGCGGGCGGCGTGACGCGGCGTCGCCCTCGAGACGACGACGACGCAGCAGAGGGCGAGAGCCAGAGCGAGGAGCAGCGCGGCGGGAGAGGGCCCCCTGCGGCCGCCGTTCGCCGAAATGCTCATGGTCGCCTCCATTCGGAGAGGACCGGCTGGGAGGGCCGGCTAGTTGGAGGGCGCGCCCCGCGCGATCCAGTCGCGCAGCGTCTCCGTGCTCGCCGCGGAGAGAGCGCCCCCGATCGGCATGCGCGCGCCGTCGATGCCCGCCGCCCCGACGACCTTGAGGTAGAGGTAGGAGCTGTCCGGCTGCCCGGGGTGGACGAGGAGCAGCTGCGGTCTCTGCAGCGAGGGCCGCTCGACGATCGCGGCGTAGCTGGCGCCCGAGGCGAGCGTGAGGCCCAGCGCGGGAGCGGCCCCGCCGTGGCAACTGCCGGAAGCGCACGAGGCGGTGAAGATCGGCTGCACGTCGCCGGCGAAGGACACGGTCCCGTCGCCGTTGCCGTCGGCGGGCTTGCTGCCCTGATCAGAGCAGGCGGCCAGGCAGAGCAGGACCCCGAGGAATGCGAGCGAGCGTGTCATGGCACCTCCGTGGCCGTCGCCGTGACGGCGATCTCCTGCCTGTCGGCCAGCTTCATGACCAGGAAGCGGGGCCGGGCGATGGCATGCTCGGCCAGGCTGACGGGGAAGCGGCAGGACACCTCGATGCGCCTCGCCTCCCCCCCGGTCCTCAAGGCCAGCGTCACCGTCAGGCGCAGCGGCCGGCGCACGCCGTGCAGCTCGAGCTCGCCCTCGATCTCAATGCCTTGGGGCTCAGCGGTCAAGCGCCGAGAGGCGCCGGCCTCCACCGCCGGATCCCCTTGGACCCTCGCGCCGCGGAAGACCGCCGTCGGATACCGGTCCGTCTCCAGGTGATTCTCGCGCATGTGCTTGTCCCGCAACGCAATGCCAGTGTCGAGATCGGCCAGGTCCACTTCGACGAAGACCCCGACGGAATCGCCGATCGCCAAGGGGTCGACCTCGATCCACCCCCGGATCGCCCGGGTCTTGCCCGAGAAGCTCTCGACCGGGGCGCGCGACTCGAAGCGCACCAGGTTCTCCGGCGCTCCGGAGACGATCTCGAAGCGGATCGGCGCCGCGGCTGGTCGGCCGGTGCCCGTCGGCAGCAGCGGGCCCGCGCCGAGGGCGACGAGCAGCGCCAGGCAGGCGCGGGCGGGGCCCGCGGCGGCAAGGAGCGCCACGGCGATGCGACCCGAGCGGGCGGCTAGATGCAGAGGCAAGGCGGCCGGGGCCGCACCGGAGCCGATCGCATGCCGCTCCGCGGAGCCCGCGGGAAGCGCGCCAGGCGGCCGGCGCGGGGCAAGCCGGAGGGCAGGCCCGCCGCTCAAAGCCCGCCTCCGGCGCGGAGCAGGACCACCGGGCGGGTGAAGGTCCGCGATCCCGCGCTCAGACGGCAGAAATAGATCCCGCCGGGCAGCGGCCTTTGCCCCTCGCCGGCGCCGCTCCAGAGCAGCTCGTGTCGCCCGGCGGCCGCGAACGCATCGACGAGCCGGGCGACGATCCTCCCGCTGGCGTCGAGCACGTCCAGCCTGGCATGGCCGGCGTCGGGAAGCTCGAACCGGATCCGCACGCTCCCCGGCGCGGGATTGGGCGCGCCCAGCAGGGCGAGCGGAGCGCCTGGCGAGGTCGCGCCGTGAACATCGGCCGCGTCGAGCGCCGCCGCGAAGGCGGCGGTGTAGATGTAGTCGCCGCTCGTGAGCCCGTTGCCGTTGGCGGCATTGCCCGCGGCGTAGAACATGACCTCCGGAGGCGAAGGCACCGGTGCGGTCCAGTCGAAGGACCAGGAGACGGGCCCGGGCGAGCCGGGGAATGTGCCCGCGGAGGTCTGCTTGACGTACGATCGGCCGCCGCTCGACGAGAGCTGCGTGTGCGCGGGGTCCGTGACGGCGCAGGCGCCCTGGTCGAGCGGCGTGATCTCGAAACCCCACCGCGACTGGCCCGGGTCGGATATCGTCACCGTGATCGTGTAGGTGTGCCCTGGAGCGAAGAGCTCCGGCCCGGCGATCGTGAAGAGCCCGTCGCCGCTGTTGAGCGGGAAGCTCCCGTGGCAGGCGTGGCAGGTGCCCTCCCCCGGCGCGCCGGTCATGCCGTCGGGGGGAGCGGAGGAGTTGGCGAGTGCCCCTCGCGGCGCGAGGCCGGTGGCGAGCGCGAGCGCCCAAAGGGGGGTCGGGAAGAGACGCGGGGAAAGCGCGTGGCGGGCGCCGCGAGCGCGGCGAGGGTCTCGACGGCGGCGGAAGCGGGGGAGCACTCTGGCAGCGCCACGAAGGGTTGCGGGCATCGTCCACCTCCAGGTTCGGGTCCGCGATCTCGATCTCCGCTCCGGGATGATCCCTCCCCGGCGGCCCGCCGGGCAACCTCCGGGTCGGGGCGCATGCACCCAAGTGGCGGCAGCGAAGCCTGATCCTCGGGCGCGGCGCGGCTGGCGCGCCGCACAACTGGGGCGACGGCACAACTGGGGCGACGCTCCCAGGGCGCCAGGCCGCCGCGGCGGGGCGCCGCCACAGCCCGGCGCCGCCTGGTTGCGGCCGCCGGACCTTTGAACGACCCTGGGTCCCGGAGCGTCCATTCCTACGGATCGAACGGGAATCTGCCGGTGGGGGGCGAGTGGACACGGCGTTCGATGCGGAGTTGGTCGTCCAGTCCCAACGGGGCGACCTCGAGGCCTTCAACAAGCTGGCGGCGAGATGCAGCGACAGCCTCTACCGGTTCGTGCGGCGCATGCTCGGCAATCCCGAGGATGCCCGGGATCTCTGCCAGGAGGCGCTTCTCAAGGCCTACCTGAATGTCCGGCGCCTGCGAGACCCGGACAAGTTCCGCCCCTGGCTGCATCACATCGCCTTGAACCTCTGTCGCGACCGGCACCGATCCGCTCGCTCCCGGGTGAAGACGGAGCCCTTCGAGGAGGGCCAGCAAACCGAAACGCGATGGATCGAGGCGGCAAACTCGGCAGCGCGACCCGCCGCGCCCGACGCGGCGATGGAGCGGACGGAGCTGGGCGAGATCCTCGGGCGCGCTCTCGAGCGGCTGCCCTGGGAGCAGCGCACGGCCATCGTGCTGCGGGAGTACCAGGGGTTCACGGCGCCGGAGATCGCCGAGATCACCGGCGTGCCCGCCGCCACGGTGCGAACGAGGATCTTCTACGGGCTGCGCGCGCTGCGGCGGACGATGTCGGAGTTCGGCATCGCGCCCGATAGCCTGCGGCCGGGAGGAGTGAGGTCATGACCGGCGAGCCCAGCGACGAGATCCGCCAGCAGATGGTGGCGGCGCTCTACGGGGAGCTGCCCCCCGATGAGCTGAGCGCCCTCGAGGCCCGCCTGGCGGGCGACGAGGCGCTGCGCAGCGAGTGGGAGGAGCTGCAGGGCGCGCGGGCGTTCCTGCGCGCCGCCGCGGGGGAGGAGGAGGCGGTCCAGTTCGTCTTCCTCGACCCGGCGCCGTCGGCCGCGCGCCGGGCGCCGGCGGCCCGGCGCCGCGGCGTGGCCGGGGGCATCCGCGAGCGACTGGCGGCCGGGCTGCGCTCGCCCGCGGGCGGGTTCGCCCTGGCGACGGGCGCGCTGCTCGTCCTGATCGCCGCGGGCCTGCGCGTGGATCGCGCCTCCGGGGGATGGATCGTCCACTTCGGGGACGCGCGGCCCGACCCGCGCTCCTGGTCCCAGGCGGTCGAGGGCTCGCCCGCCGTTCGCGGACAGCGCGTGGACACGAGCGTGCCGATCGAGCCTGGCCGCTCGCAGGGCGCGGACGCCTACGTCACGCGAGGCGAGTTCGCCGACTACGCAAGTCATCTGGCGGCCGCGCTCGAGGCGGGTCTGGACGACTACGCCATGCGCGGCCGCGGGGAGACCGTGGTCATGTTGCGCGAGGTCTACGGGCAGCTCGAACGCCGGCGGCAGGAGGACAACGAGGCGATGGCGGAGCAGATCGAGCGGGTCCGGCGGCAGCTCGCGGGAGCGAGCCGGAGTTGGCCCGAGGGCGAATCGATCGAGCCGGGACGGAGACCGGACCCGGGGATGCCGGGCAACGGCGTTCCTCGAGGCCCGGGGGGCGAGCTCGGCCGCTGAGAGGGGAGGCAACACATGTCCAGGCGTTGGAGTCCGGCCGGGGCAATGATCGCGGGGTCGGCCGTCGCGGTCCTGCTGGGCGCGAGCATCGGCGGGGCGCCAGCCGAGGCGAGCGGCGCGCCGAACGAACGGCTGGCCAGGCAGATCAAGCGCATGGAGCGCGTGCTGGACGAAGTCCTGCGCCAGAGCCCCTTCTTCCTGGTGTACGGCGTCGAGTACACTCGCGCCATCTACCTGGAGGAATTCGGCGCGCTCTTCACCTTCGAAGCCTCGCTCGTGCGCGGCGATCCGGAGTGGGACATCGACCTCTCCTTCCTCCGCCAGTTGCGCGTGGAGACGGAGGGGGGCAAGGTCACCATCTGGAGGGATGGGGACGAGGCGGATGAGAAGAAGGTCCTCGTCCTCCCGCGCGGGCACGAGGAGCGGGACGAGGAGGTCGCCGAGAAGCGCCGGGAGGGTGGGGAGAAGCAGGCGGAGCGGCGCGAGAAGCAGGCGGAGGACGCGGCGAAGCGATACGCCGAGGGCAAGGAGGAGCTGATCGGGGCGCTGCTCGACTACGGCGAGACGCTGGCCCCGCTGCGCGACGATCAGTGGGTGGCGATCGCCGCTTTCCTTTCCCGGAGCAAGTTCTTCGACGCCTCGGGGATCTCGCGGCTGCTGATCAAGGCGCGGATGAGCGATCTGCGCGACAGTGGCAGGGGGCGGATCACCGAGAGCGAGATGCGCTCGCGCGTGGTGGTGGAGGAGTACTAGCGGCGCGCCCGCCGGCGGCGCCCTCCGGGAAGGAACGGACCCGCCCATCGAGGAGTCGGCGCATGGCGCGCAACACGAAGATTGTCGTCACCCATGGTCCGGCGCTCGCCGGGGAGGAGCGTCTGCACGCCGCGCTGGAGGCGGGCGCGGATGTCGTGCGGCTGAACCTCTCGCACGGCGATCACGACGCCCACCGCGCGGCGATCCGGGCAGTGCGCGAGACCGCCCGCCGTGTCGGCCGGTACGCCGGGATCCTCTTCGACCTGCGCGGGCCCAAGATCCGCGTCGGCGAGCTCGATGGCGAGCCCCGGCGGCTCGTCGCCGGCGAGACGGTGACGCTCGACCCGCGGGGCTCCGGCGCCGACCGGATCCCGATCGACGGCCACCCGGCGCTGGCCGGCGACACGCGTCACGGCCAGCCGATCCTCCTGGACGACGGCGCGATCCGCCTGCGCGTGCTGGACTCTGGCCCGAACGGCGTGCGCTGCGAGGTCGTCGCCGGCGGAGACCTGCGCTCGCGCAAGGGGGTCAACCTCCCCGAGACGAGCCTGACCGGGCTGGAGAGCCCGACGGAAAAGGACTGGAGGGACCTGGCCCTGGGCCTGGACGAGGGCGTCGATTGGGTCGCCCTCTCCTTCGTGCGCGCCGCCGGCGACGTCGCCCGGCTGCGCCGGCGCATCCGCGATTCGGGCGCCGACGTCCCGCTGATCGCCAAGATCGAGCGGCGCGAGGCGCTGGCGGACCTGGAGGCGATCGTTGCCGAGGCCGACGGGCTGATGGTGGCCCGCGGGGATCTCGGGGTCGAGACCGAACTCGCCGAGGTGGCCCTGCGCCAGAAGGAGATCATCCGCGCCGGCAATCGCCAGGGGAAGGTCGTCGTCACCGCGACCCAGATGCTCGAATCGATGATGCGTAGCCCGACGCCGACTCGCGCCGAGGTGTCCGACATCTCGAACGCCATCTTCGACGGCACCGACGCGGTGATGCTCAGCGGCGAGACCGCGGTGGGCGCGCACCCGCTCGAGGCGATCTCCTTCATGGCCACCATCGCCGAGCGCACCGAGGCGGCGCTCGACGCCAGGCGGGTGCTCGCCGAGCGACCCTTCCTGGACGAGGTGCCCGACGCCGTGGCCCACGCCGCCTGTGTCACCGCCTGCCAGGTGGGCGCCGCGGCGTTGCTCTGCCTGACCCGCTCCGGGCTGACGGCGCGGCTCGTCTCCCGCTATCGCCCCGGCTGCCCGATCATCGCCGTCAGCCCGGCGGCCGAGACGGCGCACCGCTTGGCGCTCGTCTGGGGAGCGCAGCCGCTGCACCTGGACGTCGGCCTGCAGGGAGACGCGCTGATCGAGGCGGCGCTGGCGGCGGTGCGCGAGCGGGGCCTCGTGGCGCCGGGGGCGCGGGTCGTCGTCACCGCGGGGATGGGCGCCGGGGACCTGGCGGGGCGGACGAACCTGCTGCGGGTCGAGGTGCTCTGACGGGTCCCGGGTTCGGGGAGGGCCCGGCGCTCAGACAGTCCTCGCTCGCGGGCGGGCGCGCTCGCCGCGGGAGCTCGCCGCGGGCCCTCCCCGGACCCGGGACCCTGCTCATCGGCGATACTCCCGCTCGCGCGCGGGCGCGCTCGAGTCAGCACCTGGCTCAGGCACATGACGCCGAGCAGGGGATTCCCCGGGAGCAGGATCAGGCCCGCGCCAGCAGCCTCACGCCCCCCGCGGGGGTCGCCGCGGATGCGGCCCATCCCCCTCGCGGGCGCGCAGGACCTTGGCCGGGAGCAGCGTGCTGCGCCCGAAGCGCTCGTCGAGCCGATCAATCGCCTCGGCCAGCCTCTGCCGGCGTTCCTCGGCCTCCCGATCGGTGAAGAGGTCGAGGGATCCCGCGGCGGCCGGCACGATGCCGCTGACCCCGATCCCGATCAGGCGCACGGCTCCGTGGGCCCAGTGGCGGGCGAAGAGGTCGCGCCCGGTCCGGTAGATGACGCTCGCGTCGGCGGTCGGGCGGGACAGCGTCTCCCGGCGCGTGATCGTGCGGAAGTCGCTGAAGCGCAGCTTCAGCTGCACCGTGCGCCCGCAGACGGCGTCGCGGCGCAGCCGGCGCGAGACGCGGTGGGCCTGATCGAGGAGAACGCCCTCCAGGAACTCCGCGTCGGCCCGATCGCGGGCGAAGGTCTCCTCGTGGCTGTAGGACCTGGCTTCCCAGTCGGGAACGACCTCGCGGGCGTCGCGGCCAAGGGCGAGATCGTGCAGGTGCTCTCCGTGCCGGCCGAAGCGACCGACGAGCAGCTTGCGGTCGGCCGCCGCAAGCCGGCCGATCGTGCGGATGCCGATCGCCTCCAGCGCCTCGCGCGTGCGCGGTCCGACGCCCCAGAGCCGCCCGATCGGCAACGGGCGCAGGAACGCCTCCACCTCGCCCGGGGCGACGAGGACCAGTCCGTCGGGCTTCTCCAGATCGGAGGCGATCTTGGCGACGAACTTGACCGGGGCGATCCCGACCGAGGCGGTCAGCCGGGTCGCCGACCGGATGTCCTCCTTGATGCGCCGGCCGAGGAGATCCGCCGGGCCGAGCGAGCGCCGCGTGCCGCTCAGGTCCAGAAACGCTTCGTCCAGCGAGAGAGGCTCGACGGCCGGCGAGTATCGGCCGAAGATCTCCATCAGCTGCTCGGACACGCTGCGGTACTTGGCGAAGTCGCCGGGGAGGATCACGAGCCGGGGGCAGCGCCGCACCGCCTCGGCCATCGGCATGGCCGAGTGGATGCCGAACCGGCGCGCCTCGTAGGAGGCGGCGCTGACCACGCCGCGCGCGCCGGGAGATCCGCCGACGACGACGGGCCTGCCCGCCAGGGACGGGTCGTCGCGGATCTCGACGGATGCGTAGAAGGCATCCATGTCGACGTGGGCGAAGATGCGCTCCCAGGGGGCCATGCTTTCTCCGCTCCCCTCGTCGCCCGCGCGGGGGTCATCGGGCCGCCGTCGTACGGCTCCCTCGGCGGCGCCTCCCCTCGTCGCCCGCGCGGGGCCATCGGGCCGCCGTCGTACGGCTCCCTCGGCGTCGCCTCCCCTCGTCGTTCGCGCGGGGCCATGCTAGCAGAGGCGACATCCGGCCGCATCGCCCGGCCCGGGCGCCGGCGGGCTCGGCACGGGCTGACGCCGCGCCGGCGGACCAGGCTCGGGCGGACGCGGCGCCGGCGGACGCGGCGCGGGTTGTCCGCGCGCGCCCGCGTAAGCTATCCTCCCGCGTCATGACGCAGGATGTCGTCCGAGTGCCCGGTGCGCCCGCCTCGCTGGCGGCGCTGATGGCCGGCAACGCCCGCTTCGTTGCCGGGGCAATGCAGCACCCGCGCCAGGATCCGGCCCGCCGCGAAGCGCTGCTCGGCGGGCAGCATCCGGCGGCGGCGATCCTGGGCTGCGCCGACTCGCGGATCGCCCCCGAGCTGATCTTCGACTGCGGCCTGGGCGACCTCTTCGTCGTTCGCCTGGCCGGGAACATCCCCGACGATCTGGCGCGGGCGAGTCTCGAGTACGCGGTGGAGCATCTCGGAACGCCGCTCTTGGTCGTGCTCGGGCACTCGCAGTGCGGCGCGATCACCGCGGCCGCGTCGGCGGCCGACGGCTCGGGCTCCGGGGAGGACCCGTGCGCGGAACGCACCTGCGCCGAGCGTCTGGCCGAGGTCCTCCGCCCCGCGGTCGAGGAAGCCCGCGGCGGCGATGCCCCCGGACTCCAGGGCGCAGGGCTTGTCGACTGCGCGGCGCGCTGCCACGCGCGGCGCTCGGCTGCGGCACTGCGTTCTTCCATGGCCTGCGCGGCATCAGGGACCCCGCGCGCGGCCGTCGTCGCCGCCTACTACGACCAGGCGAGCGGGCGGGTCGAGCTGCTCGACCCCTAGCGGGCCCCAGGCTCGTCGACTCCACGGAGCCCGCGAGTCCGGGCCGCCCCGCAGGGGGATCGCGCCGGGGGGCGCGAGCCCGGAGATGCCGCCACGGCCCGGCGCGCGATCCGGGGGCCGGTTGACGCGCCGGGCGCCCGCGGGGTAAGCTCCGGCCGGCGACTGAGGAGGGGCCCACCCGGCGCGCGGCGCGGCCGGCACCCAGGGAAGGCGAGGTGTTGCATGAATGCCACGATGACCAGCAACGAGAAGATCTCCGAGGCTCTCCGACTGCTCGATGCCGCGGCTCGGGAGAAGAAGGACGAGCTGCGGGGCCTGATGACCGACAAGTACAACTCCCTGAAGGACGTGGTCGTCGAGACCGAGCGCAATCTGGTCGGGCGGATCGCCCAGGCCGCCGACACCGGCGCGATCAGGGCGAAGAAGGCGGCGGCGGAGGTCGACGAGCGCGTCCACGAGCACCCCTGGCCCTACATCGGCGGGGTGGCTCTCGGAGCGCTGCTCATCGGCTACATCCTGGGGCGCAATCAGAAGTAGCGTGCCCGGCGCGCGGGAAAGAAGCTCCCCGATGCTGCGAGTCCTGGGACGCTGGTTGATGGTTTTCGTCGAGAGGCTGGCGGGCCGACAGCGGCGCGCCGCCGCCGACTGGCTGAGGATCCGGGGCGCCATCTGGTACGTGCGCGGCGTCGGCAAGGCGCGCGGGGCGGCTGTCGCGCTGGCGGTGGCCGCCGGCTGCCTCCTCCTGGGCGCGGCCGGATTCCTCCTCCTCCACGTCGGCCTGTTCCTGTGGCTGCCGGTGGCGCCGCCGGTCAAGGGGTTGATCCTGGCCGGGCTGGGGCTCGCCTACCTGTTCGTCGCCATGCTCGTGTTGCGCAACTCGTTGAGCGAAAGAACCTGGCTGCGTGCCTCCGGGGCGGATGAGCTCATCGCCCGGGTCACGCGGCGCGGGGAGCGCGACCGCCTCTTCTAAGCCCGCTTCGCCTCCTCCTCGAGTCGCTGCTCGGGCTCGCCCCGGCGAGAAGGGCGCGCGGCCGCCCGTCCTAGGCCCTCTCCGCCTCAGCGCGCCGGCGGGGTCCCCAGATTTCCCACAGCCCGCGAGCCAGCCCGATCACCGGCGCGGCGATCAGGAAGCCGATCACTCCGAACACGGCGGAGAGCGCCAGCATGGCCAGCAGCAGGACGACCGGTTTGACGCCCAGCTGATGGCCGACGATGCGCGGGCCGAGGACGTGCTGTTCGAGGAGCTGCTCGGCCAGCAGCACCAGCCAGACCTTGAGCAGCATCTGCAACGGCGCTGGCGTGAAGAGCGCGACGAGCGTCGCCAGTACGGCGCTCACCCAGAAGCCGAGCACGGGCACGAGATTGAGCACGCCGGCCAGGA
>VGIY01000063.1 GCA_016867695.1 Candidatus Eiseniibacteriota bacterium
CCTCTCCAGGGTGCTCTTCCTGACGACCGCCAACCTGCTCGACGCCATCCCCGAGCCGCTTCGGGACCGGCTGGAGATCATCCGGTTGCCCGGCTATCTGGAGGCGGAGAAGCTGCAGATCGCCCGCGGCTACCTCGCCCCGCGCCAACTGGAGGCCAACGGCTTGCGGACGGGCGACCTGGAGCTGCCCGACGAGACGATCCTGCGGCTCATCCGCGGCTACACGCGGGAGGCCGGGGTGCGGGGCCTGGAGCGCCAGATCGCGCGGGTCTGCCGGCGGACGGCGCTGCACAAGGCCGGGGGCCGGGAGGCCGCCTTCGGCGACGCCCGGCCCCCGCGGGGACGCCGGGCGTTGGGGCTGCGCGTCGAGCCCGCCCAGCTCGACGGCCTGCTGGGGGCCGCTCCCCACGCCGAGCGCGCGCAGCCGGCCGAGCGCAGCGGCGTCGCCACGGGTCTCGCCTGGACGGAGTCGGGGGGAGAGGTGCTCTCGGTAGAGTGCAGCGCCCTGCCGGGCCGCGGGCGCCTGCTGCTGACCGGCAAGCTCGGGGCGACCATGCGGGAGTCGGCGCGGGCGGCCCTGACCTTCGTCCGCTCCCGGGCGGGCGCCCTGGGCATCGACCCGAACTTCCAACGCCACATGGACATACACATCCACATCCCGGAGGGCGCGATCCCCAAGGACGGGCCCTCGGCGGGCGTGACGATGGCGCTCGCCCTCGCCTCCGCGCTGACCGGGGCCCCCACCCGGACGCGGACGGCCATGACGGGGGAGATCACGCTCCGGGGCCGCGTCCTCCCGGTCGGCGGCCTGGCCGAGAAGCTCGTCGCCGCGCGGCGGGCGGGCGTGGAACAGGTGTTCCTGCCCCGCGCCAACGAGCCGCAGCTCCTCGAGCTGCCGGCGCAGCTCCGGGAGGGGCTGGCGCTGCGCCTGGTCGAGACGATGGACCAGATCCTCGAGGGCGCCCTGGAGGCCCCCGGAGCCCCGGCGGAGGGGGCCGCCGGGGACCTGGATCCCGGGAGAGCCCGGGCGGCCTGATCGATGCCCCCCGGGGGATCCGAATTCGTTTGCCCGCGCCGCTACCCGTGACCTAGCATGACCGGTTTGCCGTGCTGTGTCGCCCGCGGTCGCCAGGCCGCGCGCAAGTCGGATGCTGCGAGCCGGAGGCCTCGATGGCGATCGAAGTCGTGCTGGGCTGCCAGTGGGGCGACGAGGGCAAGGGCAAGGTCGTCCAGCTCCTGGCGCAGGGCGCCGACTGGGTCGCCCGCTTCCAGGGGGGGGCCAACGCGGGGCACACGATCTTCGTCGGGGGCCGGCGCCTGATCCTGCACCAGATCCCATCGGGGATCGTGGAGCCGCGGGCGCGCTGCGCCATCGGCAACGGCGTCGTGCTCGATCCCCTCGCCCTGGCCGAGGAGATCGCCGGGCTGGAAGCGATCGGGATCGAGGTGCGCCCTCGATTGACGATCAGCCCCTTCGCCCACCTGGTCACGCCGCTGCACAAGGCTGCCGAGAGGCTGGGCCGCCAGGACCGCGCCATCGGAACGACCGGGCGGGGCATCGGACCCGCCTACGCGGAGAAGGCCTCCCGCTCCGGGCTGCGCGTCGAGGACCTGCTCGATCCCGGGCGCCTGGGAGAGGGCCTCGATGCGCTCAGGCTCAGGCTCAGGTCGGAGCACGGGCTCGGCGACGCCGCGCTCGACGAGGCGGTCGGGAGCGGGCGGGAGGACATCAGGTCGCGCCTGGAGGCGGCCGGCCGAACGCTGGCGCCGCTCGTTGGGGATGTCTCGGCCCTGCTCCTGGAGAGCGACGACCGCGGGGAGCGGATCCTGTGCGAGGGCGCGCAGGGAGCGCTGCTCGACATCGACCATGGGACCTACCCCTTCGTCACCTCCTCGAGCACCACGATCGGCGGCGTCTGCACCGGGCTGGGCATCCCCCCCCGGCGCATCGGGCGCGTCGTCGGCGTGGTCAAGGCCTACGCGACCCGCGTGGGCCTGGGGCCGTTCCCGACCGAGATGGAGCCCGGGGAGGCGGACCGATTCCGGGAGCGGGCCGGCGAGTACGGGGCCACTACCGGCCGGCCGCGCCGCTGCGGCTGGTACGACGCCCTGCTCGCCCGCCGCTGCTGCCGGATCAACGGGGTCGACGAGCTCTTCGTCACCAAGCTTGACGTCCTGGGAGGGATCGGGCGGCTGCGGCTGGCCGTCGCCTACGAGGGGCGTCCCGGTGAAGCCCCCGATGCTCCTCCCGGAGAGGCTGGGGGGCGCGACTGGCTCTCCTCCATGCGGCTTGAGAGAGCGCGACCGCGATACAGGGACTTCCCGGGGTGGCGGGGCGACCTGCAAGCCGCCGCCCGTTTCGAGAGCCTGCCGCCCGAGGCCCGGGCCTACCTGGCAGCCCTGTCGGCGGAGACCGGGGTGCCGATAGGCCATGTCTCGATCGGCCCGGGGCGGGATCAGGTCCTGGCCGTGACGGCGGGGTAGGGGAAGGCCCCTGGAGAGCGGCCCCGGGGCGCGCAAGCCCCTTCCTTCGCGGCACTCTTCGCCCTTGCGTCCCGCCGGCCCCGCCGAGGCGGCGGTCCGGAGTCCAGCCAGTCGTTGACGCGGAAACGGGTTGGGATACCATGCAGACGCGGGGCCGCAACCCCCGCTCGGAGCGTGACTCCGGCTCCGCGCGGGGACGGGGGAGCCGCTAGCTCAGGTGGTAGAGCATCGGCCTTTTAAGCCGAGGGCCCTGGGTTCGAGTCCCAGGCGGCTCAATGGGTTCCCGGCGAGACGGCGCAGTCGAGGGGCTGCGTGACGGCGCTCCCGGGGCTCGGGGGAATTCCGTAAGGATGCCGCGGCGGCCCGCCGATCGGGTTGGCGATGGCCGGCAGGCTGAGATGGACCAGTCGTTGACAGGTTTGGAGGCTCGTGCTAGCTTGGCTCGGCCTTGAGCGCGGACCCCTTTTCCGGGCCGCGAGGCGAGTCTGGAAGCGCAATCGGCACCGAGGGAAGGCGCTGCCCTCGGTGGGCGAGGTTTTTGATTGACAGGTTTTTGGGGCGTGTCGATAGTACCGCCCAAGTGCCGCCGCAGGCGGTAAGCTCAACCAGCGAGAAGGGATTGTGAGCGGAACAGGGATGTTTCGGGGCGTGACACCAGAAGAAGGCGCCCGGCCGGCGCGGAGGGATGCCCCCGCCGCCCCGGCGAGCCACCCCGCCCGCATGTCACGAGGCTGCAAGCCCGGCGCGAGGCTCGCGCCGGGTCGTTCCGTTTGGCTTTCGGCGTTTGGAGATTCGAGACTCGTTCTCCCTGGCTCGCGGCCCGATGGCCGAGCGAGCCGAACCGCGGAGGCGAGGCGTTGTGGCTGGCCCAGGACGGTCAACGCTGACCAGCCGGTTGTGGGGTAACCCGGAGGAGGCTGTGGTGCTGATCAGGAAGATCATGATCGGTAGCTCGCAAAGGGCACAATCGGCTCGCGAAGGTCTTCGCGGTTCGAGGACTCATGTGAAGGAGGGAATCGGCATGAACTGGACAGGTAAGGCGTCTGTCTTCGTGGTCGCGGTCCTGGCCCTGGCGCTGACCGGGCTGTGCGCGGAGGCGCGCGCCGAGGTGCAGCCGCTGCGGGCCGGGGACGAGTCCGCGTTCTTCTATCCCTCCTTCCCGAACGAAGGCGGTCCGTACATCATCGCGGCCTCCTTCTGGAACGGCCCCGGCACGGCCGACTCGCTGATCGTCGTCTTCAGCGAGCCGATCGACGAGACGGAGCTCGAGATCGAGGACTTCGTCTTCCACGGCTTCGAGGCGAGCACGCTGGCGCGCCTTGACGACGCGACGATGAAGTACGCGGTGCTGACCGGCTTCACCGGTACGGTCAGCGCCTCGGTCGACTCGATCGGGCTCGTCTGGAACTCGGTCAAGGCGGCCGATCGGCCCAGCCCGCTCGGGGGCACGATCACCGGGAGCTGGTCGAAGGACATCGGCATGGTCCCGCTGATGACCGGCCCGGCGATCATCGACGTCGTCTTCGAGCAGCACTACGACACCGCGACGATCGAGGACCCCTACGCCGGCCACGACTACTACATCGACGTCGTCTTCTCGCACCCGATTACGCTGACCGCGCCGACGGGCACCGTCTTCAAGACGACGCCGGAGCTCGCGCCGATCCTGCTCACGAACACGGTGAGCGACAATGTCGTCACCATCCGGCGCAACGCGTCGAGCACCGACTCGCTGAACTGGCCCCACCCGGGCATCGCCAAGCTGTGGCTCGAGGCGAACCGGGTCTACTGGACGGCCCTCGGCTCCGGCGTGACCAACAGCCGCGCCCAGAAGGTCGTCCTCCAGAACTTCGGCCCGGTGCTGATGGCCGCCTACTACAACGACATGAACACGGTGACGATCGCCGACGACCAGGTCTGGCTCGTCTACGACCAGCCGCTGCCGGCCGAGAGCCTGGGGCAGCCCGCCGGGCAGTACTTCCCGGGCTGGGACACGAGCGGGTTCGCATCGGCCGCGGAGCAGGGGCGCCATCCCTCCGGCGCCTTCTACTCCAACGTGGTCGTGATCACGAACCCGGTGACCAACGAAGGCCCGGCCACGCCCTCCGATCCGGACGACCAGTGGATCATCGAGGATAGCGGCGTCGGCGACCTGCAGTTCGACTACCAGTTCGTCGAGGGCGCGCGCCGCCTGGTGCGCTGCCGCCCCGGCGTGGGCATCACCCGCGCCGCCTACTTCGACCGCGGCGACGACAACCCGGCCAACGACCAGTTGCACATCTGGTTCAGCGAGATGATCGACATCCCGGATGTCACCGCCGAGGACTTCGTTCTCGTGCCCTACATCCCGAACTGGCAGAGCCAGGTGGTCTTCACCCGCGAGAACATCAACGGCGTCGGCCACGTGGTCATCAGCGGCTGGAACAACGTGACCGCGCTGGCCGGCTCGCGCCTGCCCAACGGCCACTTCGTGCGCCTAGCCGCCGACGACGCCTTCGACGGCCTGAGCTCCCAGAGCGGCTGCGACGGCGAGTCGCTGATCCCGATCTTCGACGACAGCGAGCCGGCCCGGATCCGCCTGAATGAGGTCGTCACCCTGACCTACAAGCGCTACAACCCGGTGAGCGAGGCCGACACGGTCTTCCTCGCCTGGCGGGAGACGGGGACGGTCGACGACTCCGACCAGTACTTCCTCTTCTTCACGAACCAGGACGGCACCGACCTGGACGACATCTTCATCGGGAACTACCGGCACAACGCGCTGGCCGCCGGCAACCTGACGCCGGTCACGGTCGACGCCCAGGCCCAGCGCATCGCCCTGGACATCACCCGCTTCGGGCTGTCGGGCATCGTGACGACCGACGGCCACGAGATCCAGCACGGCGACCGGCTGCGCTTCATGCTCGTGCCGGCCACCTACTGGGGCGTCTTCGCCGATGGCGACGGCCCGGCCGTGCTCAAGTTCACGACGACGATCGTCGCCGGCCCGGTCTGCCCGCCGCAGGACTGGGACGAGAACGACGACGACATCATCCACGTCGAGGCGACCTACGCCCCCTACGGGGATCCGCTGGTCGACTCCTGGACGCGCCGGATCTACGGCGACGCCAACGCCGCCCCCTGCGGCACCTGGGTCTACATCTTCGACCGCTGCTGGGAGATCGAGCCGGGCGACGCCGTCGAGCTGGGCCGCGGACCGATCAACGCCAACAAGTCGTTCGACGCGATCACGCTGGACGACTCGGTGGTCGATCCCGACACGCTCGCGGTCCTCTACGTCTACGCCTGGGAGGACGGGGCCTGGAGCACCTGCCTGCCGATCCTGAACGACATCGTCTCCCCGACGCTGGCCCTCAACCTGGACGGCCAGATCGAGTTCGCCGACCGCTTCAACCCCTACCAGATCTACAAGGCGGACGATTACGTCAACATCCTGCTCAAGGCCTTCGACCACTACGCCGAGGGCGACTCGGCGCTGAGCGGCCTGCTCTCGATCACGGCCGACTTCAGCTTCCTCGACAACCGGACGGCGCTGCCGGCGGCCCTCGGCGGGCACCCGGTGAACGCCGTGCCGCTCGTCTCGCTGGGCGCCGACGAGATCGACAACGACGGCGACTGGGTGGCGCACGACCCGACGATCGACCTCAACGACGACGGGGTGATGGACTTCCCCGAGCCCTTCGTCGACGAGAACGGCAACGGGATCTTCGACCCGGGCGAGACCTTCTTTGACCGCAACGGCAACGGCCTCTGCGACTGCCCGGGCGGCTCGGGCACGGACTACGACCTCAACCTCGACTCGGCCGATCCGGACGAGCATGGCTTCTACGAGGTCCAGCTGCTGGCGCTGGCCGACGCGGCGCGCTACAACGACGTGATCAAGGGCTTCCAGCTCCTCGACCCGGTGACCGACCCGGACGGCCAGACCAACTTCGGCGAGATCAAGGACCTCCCGGTCCTCTTCTCGCTGACCGACACCTACCTGGACGCCGAGACGGCCTACGACGAGGACGAGGCGCCCTTCCTCTGCGAGGTGGACGAGGTTCCGCCGACGGTCTCCAAGGTGACCGAGCTCTACCAGAGGGACGCCTACACCGGCACGGGCGGATCGGCCAACCTGGTCATTCCGACCGATCCGGTCTACAACATCGGGCGCTTCTTCAACTTCAAGAGCTACACGCCCAGCGACGACGACGTCCTCTTCAGCACGGTCGAGATCAAGCGCAGCGACAGCGCCACCTGGCTGTCGCTGACGCTCGATCCGCCCGGATGGAACACGGGCCCCGGCGTTCCCGGCGTGGCCGGCCACGACGACGACGGCGACCGGGCCGACGGCGTGGACGCCAATGAGGACGGGGTCTTCGACGAGCTCGACGGCATCGACCTCTCCGACGCCGAGGTCGTGGACGCGATGCAGGACTCGTTGGCCGACGCCAACGCGGTCGCCGGCGACGGGATCTACCGCACCACGGACCGCCGCGACAACGACAACGACGCCTTCTTCATCTTCGAGCCCTACTTCGACGTCGACGGCGGCTTGGGCTCCTCGCTGGTCACCCAGAAGGTGGTCTGGTTCAACATCGACGAGTCGACGACGAACGACATCGACGACAACAACGACGGCATCCCCGACAACGCCAGCGAGGTCGAGACCTACGACCCGCAGTCGGACGACAACGAGGACGGCATCTCCGACGGCGAGGCGGTCGAGCTGCTCGCCGACGGCGCGCGCCACTACTGCGTCTTCGATCCCGACTACGTCGGACCCTTCTACGTCGACGCGGCGCACGTCCTGGGGCAGCACGCCGGAGACCTGCACAACGACATCCGCGCGCTGACCGAGTTCGTCCCCTTCGGCTACGGGGTGCTCGACGCCAACGGCGCCATCCTGACCAACGGCCTGCTGCCCGGCCTGCCCTGGGGCGACGACAGCGTGGCCGACGAGTTCGAGTGGTACGCGCTGAAGGGGCACAACGTCGACTGGTGGCACCTGGCGCAGATCTACTTCGACGAGATCCCCGACGGCACGCAGCAGTACGACCTGCGCGTCGTCGCCTACGACCAGGCGGGCAACGTCAATCCCAACTACGCCGTGCCCTTCAGCTTCACCTCCGACGTCACGCCCCCCGAGGTCTGGCTGACCGACTGCCCCGAGGACGGCTGGCCGGTCGACTTCGGCGACGGCGTGATCTGCAACAGCGGCAGCTTCACGCTGACGATCGAGAATCCCGTCGATGCCGTCGAGGTGGTCTTCGAGCGGCGCATCTCGACCGATGAGGGCGCGACCTGGGGCGTCTGGGAGCTCGTCGGCAACGACGTCTCGCTGCCCTTCACGGCCGAATGGAACGCGGCGGAGATCGCCATCCCCGACGTGCCGCCCGACTACTACGCCCTGGTCGAGTTCCGCGCCTACGCGCGCGACGAGTTCGGCAACTGGCAGGACGCGGACGAGGCCTGCGTCGCGCAGGTGCGCGTCCAGGACTGCCAGGCGCCCTGGACCTGGTTCACCATGATCCACGAGACGATGAATACCCACCTGGTGGGCGACCACATGAACGTGGGCGACATGCCGAACCCCTACTACTACCGCGACGTGATCGGCCCGCTGCAGGTGCCGCGCGGCCCGGCCATCGACATCTGGGCGCTCTTCTCGCCCGGCGAGGGCCTGGCCTCGACCTACGATCACGACGTCATCCGGGTGGTCTTCGAGATCAGCCTCGCCGGGACGGGGGTCTGGACGCCGTTCGCCACGGTGACCGGGCACGTCGATCCCGACGACAGCACGATCGACCTGACGATCCCGGTGGCGGTGACGCTGGAGACCGAGGCGCTGGCCACCGGCACCTACGACATCCGCGTCTACTCCTGCGACCTGGAGGGCAACAACTGCGAGCCGGCCGACGAGGCGCCGATCGTCCAGTACGACATCGCCAAGATCACGATCGTCGAGGAGGGGCTGCGCGCCTACATCGAGCCGGTGCGCGTCGACTGCGACGAGGAGGGGCAGGCCCCGAACACGCTCGATCTCTACGCGATCAACTGGATCCATGACTACTTCATCGACAAGGTCCTCTTCCAGTACTCCGCGGACGGCGTCGTCTGGCACGACATCGCGGTGGACGACGGCAATTCGGCCGATCCGCGAGGCGACATCGTCCTGCGCCGCGGCTTCGCGCTCCTCGACACGCTCTGGGGCCGCGTCGCCTTCCGCACCGAGGAGAAGTTCATCGACTACGACGGCGACGGCTACAGCGAGCGCGACCCGATCATCTGGGACGATGACGCCGACGGCGTCTTCGATCCGTACCATGGGGACGACGACGTCATCCTGGGCGACCTGACGGAGATCCTGGAGAAGGGGCTCTTCGAGCTGACCGCCTTCCCGGCGGACGAGTTCCACACCGGCGAAGGGGACTTCGACCCGTCGCAGTGGATCTTCCGCGAGAACCAGTCGCCGATCGAGCCGGTGCAGATGGTCGGCGACCTCAACCTCTGGCACGTGCAGTGGGACATCACCGGACTGGCCCAGGGCGAGTACCTGGTCCGCGCCGTGGCCACCGACATCATGTACGCGGTCGACGAGGGGGACATCCCGACGGTGACGGTGTCGCTGGACGCCATCGCCCCGGCGGCGGTCGTGACCACGGTGACCACGCCCGACGGGACCGAGTGGGCGGCGGTGAACGACCTCTACTTCGACGCCACCGTCGATTGGGTGAAGGTCTGCGCCACCTCGGACGACGTCGACATCTCCCAGGTCATCGTCCAGTTCCGCATTCCGGGCCACCCGGTCTTCGGCGACTGGCACGACCTGGACGTCAACGACGACCAGGACTTCTACGCGGACATCGACGGCATTCCGGGCCTGAGCGCCGAGGACGAGATCTTCCTCGACGTCGGCTCGGTGCCCTACGTCTGGGACCCGGGCGACATCCCGATCTACCTGGGAGCCAACGGCGTCCTGGATGCCGCGAACATGGCCGTGCCGCCTCGCCTGATCCCGAACATGGCCTTCTACACGGCCACGGGCGACACGATCTTCGAGGAGGATGGCGTCTGGCCGTTCGACGACGACAACGACGGGATGAACAACGAGGACCTGTTCAACCCGCGCCTCTGGTTCCCGCCCTACTGCGTCTACTTCCCGCTGCGGAACCTGGGGCTGATCAGCGACTCGAACATCGAGTTCCGCGCGATCGCCACCGACCAGTCCTGCAACGTCGACGCCGACCCGGCGGTCGTGCGCTTCATGTTCGCCGAGACGGTGACCCCGGAGACGGACGTCGTCTGGGTGAAGCGGGCCGACGGGACCTTCATCGACGTCCTGCCGCTGCTCTCCGACGGCACGGACGTCACCCAGCTCGGCGCGGCGGACATCGCCGCTCCGGTGACGGTCATGGTCACCGGCGAGGATGCCACCGCGATCACTCGGGTCGACCTGCTCTACCGCCCGGTGGGCGAGTGCGTCGGCCTGAGCGAGTGGATGAACCCCTGGCGGAGCATGTCGGACGACGGCTACACGACGGCCAGGACGAACTACGACTACCCGTTCACGGTCGATCTCGCCGCCCTGGCGGCCGACCATGGCACGGGCGTCTACGAGTTCTTCCCGCAGGCGAAGGACAACGAGGGCAACCTCACGCCGCCGCCGGTGAACCCCTACCGCTTCAAGATCATGCTCAACGAGGCGACGATCACGACGGCGGGCGGGACGGTGGCCCCGGGCGACGAGTACTGGTTCGCGGCCGAGCTGGCCGCGCCGGCCGACGCCCTGGTGCACTTCCTCTACGCCGAGCGGATCCTGGAAGTCGCCGTCGACGCCTCGCGCATCGTGCCCCATCCGGAGCGGGCGACCTTCTGGACGCTGCCGCTCGAGCTGGCGATGGTCGATCCGGCGGCGAGCGCGATCCTGACGCTCAACGGCGCGCCGGGGACCTACTTCCCCACGGCCGTCGAGCTGATCGCCGCGGGCGGCGCCGGTGACTGGACGTACGACGCGGGCACGAAGACGCTCGAGTTCGCCGTCCGTCCGGAGGCGACCGACGAGATCCTGGTCAGCTACAACCTGACCGACTACGACTACCTCTGGGACGACGGCTTGGGCGTCGTCTCGACCGACGGGGTGGCTCCCTACACGGCGGCCTGGGACGCGGCGATGGGGCACAACGTCCCCTTCCCGGTCTTCCCGCAGGCCGACGCCTACGACGTCATCGCGGTCGTCGAGATCGGGGCCGGCGAGTGCGGCCTGGCCGAGGCGGCCATGTCCGAGGGCCTGCTGCTCCTGCTCGAGGACGAGCTGGCGCCGAACGCGTACCTCTTCGGCG
>VGIY01000064.1 GCA_016867695.1 Candidatus Eiseniibacteriota bacterium
CGACGATCCTCATCTACGGCGAGAGCGGCACGGGCAAGGAGCTGATCGCCCGCGAGATCCATTACCAGAGCCCGAGGGCCAAGGGTCCCTTCATCTCGGTCAACTGCGGGGCGCTCCACCGCGACCTGCTCGAGAGCACGCTCTTCGGACACCGCCGGGGCTCGTTCACCGGCGCCGTGAAGGACCAGGCGGGGCACTTCGTCGCCTGCGCGGGGGGGACCTTCTTCCTCGACGAGGTGGGCGAGATGGCCCCGGCGACGCAGGTCAAGCTGCTGCGCGCGCTCCAGGAGCGGGAGATCATCCCGATCGGGGCGAGCGAGCCGATCGAGATCGACGTGCGCCTCGTGGCGGCGACCAACACCGATCTCGAGCGCGCGGTGAACGAGGGGCGCTTCCGCAACGACCTCTTCTACCGCCTGAACGTCATCCCGGTGCGGCTGCCTCCGCTGCGCCAGCGGGCCGACGACGTCCCGTTGCTGGTCGAGCACTTCCTCGAGCGCTACCGCGGCCCGGGGGGGGCGAAGCAGATGGGCCGGGCGGCCATGGAGACCCTCTCGCGGTACGACTTCCCGGGCAATGTGAGGGAGCTGGAGAACCTGATCGAGCGCGCCGTGATCCTCAGCGAGGGCGAGGTGATCACGCTGGAGGACCTGCCCGAGGCGGTGCTGCAGGGGCCGGGCCGGCGGGGGACCTTCACCATCGACACGCCGACGATGACGCTGGAAGAGCTGGAGCGGGAGTACATCCTCAAGGTGCTCCAGCACACCCAGTGGCAGAAGAAGCGCGCCTCGGAGATCCTGGGCATCAACGCCTCGACGCTCTACCGCAAGCTGCAGGGCTACGGAATCGGCGAAGGGGCGGCGGAGAAGGGAGAGGAGCGGGCGGCTTGAGCGGGGCGCGGGCGCCGCTCGGGATCGTCGCGCATTCTACAACGCCGGCGTGCAGGATGCAGGCCGCGGGCGGGCTTCGCGGGCTCCGCGGGCCGGCCCCGGCCGGTCGTGCGACGCCGCAACGGATGGGGGACAGGGTGGTTGCGGCTTCGGGCCGGTGCCCCCGCCGCCTGGCACACAACCTGTAAGTCCCCTGGGGGACGGTCAGGGAGTCAGGCGGCCGGCGGCTCCTCCCGGCCCCGGTGGTTCGCAGAGGCAGGTCGGCTCAATCCAGAGCAGGAGGTGCACATCATGTTCGGCAGCAGCAAGGGCTTCAGCTTGATCGAGTTGATGATCGTCGTCGTGATCATCGGCATCCTGGCGGCGGTGGCGATCCCGAACTACATCTCGATGCAGAACCGGGCCAAGGAGAGCAGCATCAAGGCCAACGTGCACTCCGTGCAGCTCGTCGTCGAGGACTTCGCGGTGCGCAACAACGGCATCTACCCGGCGCTCGCCGACATCGCCCCGGCGCTCTTCCCCGGCGGCGCCTACCCGCGCAACCCCTTCACCGGCGCGGTGATCACGATCGCGGCCCCCGGCTTCAGCCAGGGCAACATCGGCTACGACGTGATCGCGGCGGGGATCTACACGGTCGAAGGCTACGGCGAGACCGCGCTCGTGCTCTCCGTCTCCAACGGCTAGTCCGGAGAGAGCGGCAGGCCCCGGCGGCCCCTCACCCCGCGCGAGCGGGGCAGGGGCCGTCGCCGTCCCGCCGCCGCCCTTCCCGTCCGCGGCGGATGCGCCGGGCGCGTAAAGACCGCCCGGCGCCATGCCGATCTCGGCAGGAGGGAAGGCCCGGTGGCCGGCGGCGGAGCGACGCCGCCGGCCGGTCGCCGTGGCGGTCGCAGGAGGAGCGACGGGGCATGGCGGGCGCAGCGGAGGTCGTGCTCGGATTCGAGCGCATCGAGAAGGTCTACCGCGCCGGATGGCGCCGCGGCGTCCACGCGCTGCGCGGCGTCACCCTGACCGTCGGGGCGGGGGAGGCCGTCGCCCTGCTCGGCCACAACGGCGCGGGCAAGACGACGCTGATGAAGCTCGCCCTTGGCCTGCTGCGGCCGACCCGCGGGGGCGGCCGGCTGCTGGGCCGGCCGCTCGGCGACCGCGTCGCGCGGCGCGCCGTCGGCTTCCAGCCCGAGCAGCCCTACCTCTACCCCTTCCTGAGCGCCCGCGAGACGCTGGAGCTGCTCGGCCACCTGAACGGGCTGCGCGGGGCGCCCCTGCGGCGGCGCGTCGGGGAGGCGGCCGAGCGCCTGGGGCTCGAGCCGGCGCTCGACACGCAGGTGCGCAGGCTCTCGCGGGGCTGGCTGCAGAGACTGGCGCTGGCCGGGGCGCTGATGCCCGACCCGCGGCTGCTGCTGCTCGACGAGCCCCTGAGCGGGCTCGATCCGCAGGCGAGGCTCGGGGTGAAGGATCTCATCCGCGAACTGCGGGCCGAGGGCCGCACGCTGCTCTTCAACTCCCACGTGCTCCCCGACGTCGAGCAGGTCGCCGATCGGGTCGCCGTCCTGCGCGGCGGCGAACTCGTCGCCTGCGGGAGCCTCGACGATCTGCTGAGCCGCGACGGTGGCGGGTACGAGCTCGAGCTGGGCGGCCCGGTGCCGGCCCTCGTCGCCGCCTGGCCCGGGGCGGAGCGTCTCTGGTCGAGGCCCGAGGCGGGGCGTTCGTTCTGGCGCTTCCCGCCGCTCGGCCGGCAGGAGCAGCAGCGACTTCTGGGCGGGATCCTCGCCGGTGGAGGAGAGATCGTCTCCTTCGCCGCGCGGCGCGAGGGTCTGGAGGCCTTCTTCTCCCGGCTGATGACAGCCCCCCGGCGAGAGGAGGCCGCATGACGGCGATCCTCTCCCTGGCGCGGCACACGCTGCTCGACGCGCTGCGCGAGAGGCTCCTGCACACGCTGGGGGTCTTCCTGCTGATCCTCTTCGGCGCCTCGCGGCTGCTCGAGCCCCTGGCGCTGGGCGAGGGGCGGCGGGTGACGCTCGATCTCGGCCTGGCGCTGGTCTCGCTCTCCGGGCTGCTGCTCGTGCTCTTCCTCGGCAGCCGCGCCCTGCAGCGCGAGATCGAGCGGCGGACGATCCTCCTGCTGCTCGCCCGGCCCATCCGCCGGGCGGAGTTCCTGGCCGGGAAATACCTCGGCATGCTCGCGGTGACCGGCATCGCGCTCTGCGGGATGCTCGCGCTTCTCGGCCTCGTCCTCTGGGCCTCCGGCCACGGGCTGACCGCGGGGCTGCTCGCCGTCGGCTACTTCGCGATGCTCGAGCTGGCCATCCTGTGCGCCTGGAGCCTGGCGCTGACCGGCGCGGCGGGTCCGGCGGCGGCGGGCGCGGCGCTGATCGCCCTCTTCGTCGCCGGGCGGCTCGCGCCGAGCCTGCTGGAGACGGCGGCCATGCTGCCGCCCGCCGCGGCGGCGCTCGCCGGGGCGCTCTTCCGCATGCTGCCGCGCCTCGACCTGTGCGCGGCGGGCTTCGAAGCCGCCCACGGCGCGACGCTGCCGGCGCAGGCCTTCCTCTGGGCCGGCCTCCACGCGCTGCTCTACTGCACGGCCCTGCTGCTGCTCGCGCTGCTGATCCTCCGGCGGCGCGAGTTCGCCTAGGAGGCTCGACCCCGTGCGCGCCCGCGGATGGACCGCCCCGCCGCTGCTCGCCGCCGCCGGCGTCTGCGCGCTGCTCGCCGCCGCCGGCCTCAGCGCGCTGCTGGCCGCGCAGGCGGCGAAGCGGCTCGAGGCGGCGAGCCCCCCCCGCGGGAGGCCCGAGCTCGCGTTCTTCCCCTCCGGGCGGGGGCTGGCCGAGGCGAGCTTGGGCCACCGGCACCTGCTCGCCGACCTGGCCTGGCTGACGGCGATCCAGTACTACGGCGAGCACCGCCGCGGCGACCGCCGCTATCCGCAGGCGGCGCACCTGTTCCGCGTCGTCACCGACGCCGATCCAGGTTTCTCCGGGGCCTACCTGTTCGGCGCGCTGATCCTCGCCGAGAACGGCGAGATCGACGAGGCGGCGGCGCTGCTGGCGAAGGGCGTGCGGGCGCGCCCGCGCGACTGGCGCTCCTGGTTCGAGCTGGGTTTCTTCCACTTCGCCGTCACCCGCTCCTTCGACGAGGCGGGTTCGGCGCTGCGGATCGCCGCTCGGCTGCCGGGCGCCGAGGCGTACGTGCCGCGCTTCGCCGCCGCGGCGGCGCAGCGGGCGGGGGACCGCGACCTGGCGCTGCGGCTCTGGGAGACCGTGGCGCGGACGAGCGACAACGCGGAGATCCGCCGCATGGCCGACGAGCAGCGGGCCGCCCTGGGGGCGGAGCAGGACGCGGGCTGACCGCCCGCATGCGCTGAGGGGGGAGGGCGAGCATGACCTTCGGCACCATGAGTCCGACGGCGGGCGCCGCGCCGCTCGACTGGCTGCTTGTCGCCCTCGTCGGCGCATCGCTCGGCAGCTTCGCCAACGTCGTCATCCACCGGCTGCCCCGGGGGATCTCGCTCGTCCGCCGTCGCTCCCGCTGCCCGAGTTGCGAGCAGCCGATCGCCTGGTTCGACAATGTCCCGCTGCTCTCCTTCGCCCTCCTGGTGGGGCGCTGCCGCCGCTGCCGGGCGCGGATCCCGGCGCGCTACCCGCTGGTCGAGGCGCTCGGCGCGCTGCTGGCACTGGCCGCCTTCTGGAGAGCGCCGGGCCCCGCGCAGGCGGTCCTCTGGACCGGCTTCGCGCTGGCGCTTCTCGTCGTCATCTTCATCGACTACGACCACCGGATCATCCCCGACGCGATCACGCTGCCCGGCGCAGGCGTCGGCCTCGCCGCGGCGCTCCTCGGCCCGCGACCGCTGCCCGACGCGCTCTGGGGCGTCGCCCTCGGCGCGGGCGGGCTGCTGCTCGTCGCCTGGTTCTACCGGCTGGCGGCCAAGCGGGAGGGGCTCGGCCTGGGGGATGTCAAGCTGATGGCCATGATCGGCGCCTTCTGCGGCTGGCAGGGGGCCCTGGTGACGATCCTCCTCGGCTCGCTCGCCGGCTCGCTCGTCGGGATCGCTCTCCTCTCCTCCGGGCGCGGAACGCGGCGCACCGCCCTGCCCTTCGGCAGCTTCCTCGCCCCCGCCGCCTGGGCGGCTCTCTTCGCCGGAGACTGGCTGTGGGGGCAGTACTTGCGGCTCTTCACCGGCTAGCCGGCCCCGGCCGCGAGCCAACCCCTCCCCGGCTCATGGAAGCCGGGGCCGGCGTCGATATTGCCGGGGTGAGTGGCCGAAATCGCGCAGGACCAGGGCCGGCGCCGGGCGCCAAGGAGGCGGCATCGTGTTCGAGCGGAGCAGGACGACGGTCGGTCTCGACATCGGCGCCAGCAGCGTCAAGCTCGTGGAACTGGAGCACGGCGAGGGGGGAGTGCGCGTTCTTCACGCGGCGGAGAAGGCGCTGGAGCCGGAGACGATCGTCGACGGCGAGATCATGGACCGCGCCCTGGTGGTCGAAGCGGTGCGCTCGCTCTTCGACTCGCGCGCCGCCGCCCGGCGCCGCGTCGTGGTCGGCGTGCATGGCCGCGGCGTGATCGTGAAGAAGATCGTCATGGATCGCATGAGCGTCCAGGAGGCGGCCGAGGCGATCTACTGGGAAGCGGAGCAGCACGTCCCCTACGACATCCACGACATCGCCCTCGACTTCGAGATCCTCGACGTCGACAAGGGACCGAAGCAGATGCAGGTGCTGCTCGTGGCGGCCAAGCGGGAGCTGATCCTCAACCTGGCCGAGGTCGTGCGCGAGGCGGGGCTCGTACTCGAGGCGGTCGACGTCAACGGCTTCGCCGCCCAGAACGCGCTCGAGCGGGGAGCCCCCGCCCCCGGCGGCGAGGTCTCGGCGCTGCTCAACATCGGCGCCGACATCACCAACGTCAATGTCGTCCGCGACGGCGTGCCGCTCTATACGCAAGACCTCTCCCTGGGAGGGCACAGCTACCTGCAGTCGATCCAGAAAGCCTACCACCTCAGCCGCGAGGAGGTCGAGCGGGCGCTGGGCCAGACGCCCCGGCGCCTGGACACGACCGCCCAGCTCGAGGCCTTCGCCGCGGACCTGTCGGCCAGCCTGGAGAAGTCGCTCAACTGCCTGCGCAGCAGCGGCGAGGCGGACCAGGTCGGGCGCATCGTCCTCTGCGGCGGCGGGGCGCAGATCGGCGGGCTGGCCGCGGCGCTCGGGCGCCTGCAGGGCGCGCCGGTGACGATCGGGGACCCGCTGCTCGGGTTGAGCCGTGAGGGCGCCGGCGCTCCGGGAGACGAACTGGCCCGCAGCGCCCCGCGCTTCGCCGTCGGCGTCGGCCTGGCCCTGCGAAAGGAGCGCGCATCGTGATCGTCATCAACCTGCTGCCGCAGGAGGAGCGGACCGAGGAGCGGGTCCTGACCGCGCGCCCGCGCGCGCGGTTCCTGCTGCCGCTCCTCGCCGGCGTCGCGCTCATCGTGCCGCCCGCGGCGACCTTCGTCCTCCAGACCGCCCGGATCCAGTCGTTGAACGAATCGGTGTCGCTGCTCGAGCAGGAGGCACAGAGCCTCAAGCCGCGCGTCGAGCTCGTGCGCCAGATCGGCTCCCAGACGGCCGCGCTCGACCAGCGCCTGGATGTGATCCGCGGGCTCAATCGGGACCGCTCTCTGCCGGTGCGCATGATGGACCAGCTCGCCGCGCAGGTCCCGGCCAACCTGTGGCTGACGCGATTCAAGCAGACCTCTCCCCGGTCGGTGCAGCTCGAGGGAGTGACCTTCTCCAACCTGGTGGTCGCCGACCTGATGAGCGGTCTGGAGGAGACGAGCCTCTACGACCAGGTCGAGCTGGTCGTCGCCTCGCGCGAGGCGCTTGGCGAGATCGACGTGACGCGCTTCACGCTGACAGCGGCCCTGACGCCCCAGCCGTAGGTCCGGAGGCAGCCATGGATCTGCACGACCAGAAGACCGCGCGGATGATCCTCATCGGCCTGTGCGCGGTCGGCCTCTTCTCCGTCTACTTCGGCACCAAGCTGCTGCCGATCACCTACCGGGCGCGCGCCGCTCGCATCGGCGAACTGCGCGAGCGCCAGGGCGTGCTGGAGGCGGAGCTGCAGCGGGCGCGCGGCACGGTGGCCCGCCTGGGCGCGCTCGAGGTCGAGTTGGCGCAGGCGGAGGCGCGCTGGGAGCGGGCGCGGAAGCTCCTGCCCGAGGAGAGCCAGATCGCGGAACTGCTGCGCGACGTCACCCGCCGCGGGCAGAAGTGCGGCGTCGACTTCGTGCTCTTCAAGCCCATGCCGCCGGCGCCGCAGCAGGAGTTCACCGAGCGGCCGGTGGAGATCAAGGTCGAGGGGGGCTACCACCAGATCGCCCGCTTCCTCAGCGAGATCTCCCGCATGGAGCGCATCGTCCACGTGCGCGATCTCGACGTGGAGCAGGCCGCGCGCCACGACGACGAGGAGGGCGCGCCGGCCGGGGCGCGCCTCATCGCCTCCGCCTACGTCCTGGGAGGCCAGGCCGCGCCGGCCCCGCCCCCGGCCCAGGGGGCTCCGGGGGGCGGCGGGACGCGCGTCGCCGCGGGGGCTCCCGCGGAGCGCGTGCAGGGGCGGGCGGGCTCGCCCGCTCAGGGAGGATCGGACGAATGAGAGGTTCGGGACGATGGCGGATGAGCCTGCTTCTGCTGGCGGGAGCGGCTCTGGCCGCGACGGCGGGCGGACAGGATGCGGTCGAGGGCGTCGTGGCGGAGCCGCCCGTGCCCGCGGCGGAGAGTGCGGGCGTCGTGGCGGAGCCGCCCCTGCCCGCCGCGGAGGTCGAGGCCGCCGCGGCCGGAGCGAGCGCGGCGCCGCCTCCGGCCGAAGCGGGAGCGATCGACGGCCTGGGCAGGGATGACTATGTCTACCGCAGCGGCTCGCGACGCGATCCCTTCGTGGCGCTGGTGAAGCCGGAGCGCGCCTCGGCCGAGGGCGATCAGAACCGCAGGCCGGGCGTGGGCGACATCACCGTCACCGGCGTCGTCTGGGGGGATTTGGGGCGCCTGGCGCTGGCCGAGACCTTCTGGGGCGTCGGCCTCATCCTGCGCGAGGGGGACAAGCTGCGCGACGGCCGCGTCCTGCGCATCACGCCCGAGGCGGTCGTGCTGCGCCAGCACGGCTTCGGCGGGTCGCGGACGCTCACGCTGGCGATCGGGTCAGGGGAGGAGACAGGGAATGAACGCTAGACGATGGACGCGGTCCTGGCTGGCGCGAGGGTTGCCGCTCGCGGCGGCGCTGGCGCTGGCGGCGGTTCCCGCGCCGGCGGCCACCGTGCTGACCGACGCGCAGCTGACGAGCACGCCCGACGGCGGCGCCGTGCTGCGCCTGACCGGCGACGGGGGGTTCGAACCGCGCCACTTCCTCCTCGACGAGCCCTTCCGCGTCGTACTCGACCTGCTCGGGACCGCCGATCCGGTGGGCGTGAGCCTGAAGCCGGACGGGGGCTTCGTGCGCGCGGTGCGCTGCGCCGCCCGGCCCGAGCGCGAGGGACGGCCGGTCGTGCGCTACGTCGTCGAGACCTCCGGCGCGCCCGTCTACCGCGTGGAGTCGAGCAACGGAGAGCTGCGCCTGAGCATCCTGCCGGCGCCGGAGATCCAGCCGGCGGGCAAGGCGGCGCAGGCGGCCCTGGCCGCGGAGCCCGCGCCGGCCGGAGGCGTCGCCTCCAGTGCGGAGCGACCGGCTCAGGCTGAGCTTCCGGTCGCCGCCCCGGTTCCGTCCCCGGCTCCGGCGGAATCGGCCGCCCCGGCGGCTGCCGGCACGCCGGCGCCACCCGCGGTCGCGGCACCGCCTGCACCCCCGCAGATGGCGGCGGAGAAGCCCGCGCCGCCGGCCCCGCTCCTCGGCGCCGCGGCGCCCGCGCGCATGTCGCTCGACGTCCAGGAGGCCAACATCCTCACCGTGCTGCGCTCGATCTCCGACTACGCCGGGATCAACGTGGTTGCCGACGCCAATGTCCAGGGGTCGGTGACCATCCGCGCGCTCGACCTTCCCTGGCCGGAGATGCTCGCCTCGGTCTGCCGGGCGCTGTCGCTGGAGGCGATCGACACGGGCGCCGTCATCCGCGTGGCCACCCAGAAGACCGCCCGCGAAGAGGAGCTGGCCCGCGAGACGGCGGCCCGCAAGCAGGAGGAGTTCCTGCCGCTCTTCACGCGGATCATCCCGGTCAACTACGCCAACGCCGCAGAGCTGCAGGAGACGCTGAACAAGATGGTCGGCGCCCGGGGCATTATCGAGGTAGACAAGCGCACGAACGCCCTGGTCGTCACCGACATCGCCCCCCGCCTGGACGAGATCGCCGGGCTTGTCCGGCGCCTCGACAGCGAGACGGTGCAGGTCGAGATCGAGGCGCGGATCGTCGACGTGGACGCGACGCAAGCGCGCCAGCTCGGCATCAGCTGGAGCCTGGACGGGCTGCACTCGGCGGCCGCCGGCGCCAGCGGCTCGGTGCGCGCCCGGTCGAGCGAGATCCTCGACGCCTCCGGACAGGTGCGCGTCGGCGTCATCCGCTCCTTCGGCGCGCTGGACGCCCAACTGCAGGCGCTCGAGCAGAGCAATCAGGCGGAGATCATCTCCACGCCGCGGATCACGACCGTCAACAACCGCATGGCCCGGATCCTGGTCGGCAAGGAGGTTCCGCTGATCACGCTCGACTACGCCGGCAACGCGATCACCGAGCTGAAGAAGGTCGGCATCGCCCTCGAGGTCACGCCGCACATCAACATCGACGGCCAGATCACGATGGACCTGCACCCGGAGGTGAGCGACCTCTCCTCGCAGTCGACGGTCGCGGGCGGCGTCGTCTTCACGACGACCGAGGCGGACACGCGCGTGCTCGTGCGCGACGGGCAGACGGCGGTGATCGCCGGCCTGATCCGCTCGGGCGAGACGAGCTTCGAGCGGGGGATTCCGCTGCTCAAGGACCTGCCGCTGCTGGGGGCGATCTTCAAGAGCTCCGACAAGCGCGTCGAGAAGCGGGAGCTGCTGATCTTCATCACCCCGCGCATCGTGCCGCCGGGTCGCGGGTAGCCGCGCCGAGACGAGCAGAGAGGCGGGGCGCGGCGCGACCCGCGCGGGCCGCCCGGGCGGTGCCGCGCCGGCTCGAGCTCAAGGGAGTCCGCCGGTGAGCGCGGCCACCCGGACGTCGTCGAAGTAGGTGCGCGAGGCGTAGTCGCGGAAGCCGATCTTGCCGCTCGGGCGGATGAGCGCGTCGGTCACCTCGAGGACCAGCTCGCAGTCGAGGTAGGCGCGGATCGTCGTGCCGCTGACGTCGACGCGCAGCAGGTACCAGGTGTTGTTGGACAGCGTGCGCGCCGCCTGGGCGGTGACCACTGAGCTGCCGTTGCGGGTGCGGATGAGCCGCACGGCGTTGTTGGTCGTCAGCAACCCGAAGGCGTAGAAGTTGTTCGCGCCCAGGTAGCGGAAGACGATCGAGGGCGTCTGCCCGCTGGTGTTCTTCAGCTTCGCCTCGAAGCTGATGTCGGTGAAGGTGCCGTTGTTCAGGATCGTCCGCGTTCCCGATGCGCTGCTCTGGTAGAGCTCGCCGCCGATTACCGACCAGGTGCCGCTGACCACCGTCCAGCCGGCGTAGTTACCGTCGTTGAAGTCGTCGAAGAGGGCCCCCTCCCGGATCGTGCGGCTGGCGGCGTCGCAGTACTCGCTCGCCGAGGCGAAGGTGAGATCGAGCGTCTGCTGGCGCTGGTCGGCGTCGAAGCAGAGCATCATCGGCAGCCCGTCGCCGCGCCGGGCGCTGGTCGGGATGGTGAAGTCGTTGAGGTCGAGGAGCGTGCCCGAGGGGCGCGGGCCGACGTTGCCGTCGCCGCCGGCGCTGCCGTTGGCGTCCCAGACCTTGGCCAGCGGATGGCCGGCCCAGACCTGCTCGATCAGCGCCCCGCCGCT
>VGIY01000065.1 GCA_016867695.1 Candidatus Eiseniibacteriota bacterium
AGTCGTGCGAGCCGGAGAAGAGCAGGGCGGGCGCCGCCACCTCCCCCGCCGCGGCGATGGCCGAGGGGTTCGTCTCGGCGGCGGCCAGGTTGAAGACCGCGGCGACCGCCGGATCGCCCCGCGCGGCCAGCAGGCTCGCGCCGCCGCCCATCGAGTGGCCGGCCACGGCGCCTGCCGCGGCGACGCCTCCGTAGAAGATCGATCCGGGATCGCCCGCCTCTTCCTGGAGAGCCAGGAGGAGGAACGCCAGATCCCTGCCGAATTCGGCGTGGCTGGGGAAGAGATTGCCCTCAGTGCGCGGCAGGGCGACGATGAAGCCCTCGGGCACGAGTGCCTGCCAGAGGTAGGCGTAGCGATCGTAGGCCATCAGGTAGCCGTGCCCGAACGCGACCACCGGGAATCCCGCCGGCCCGGGATCGGCCAGGGGCACGTCGTCGCCGGCCACCTCGGCCGGGTAGAAGATCTCGGTCGGGACCTGGCGATTGTTGCGCGCCGGATCGACGAAGGTGCGCGAGGTGTGGCCCACGGCGAGGCCCTGCGCCGGAAGAGGGGCCAGCGCCGCGCACGCCGCCAGCAGGAGGAGCGAACGGCAGCGAATTCGACCGACAGAAGCGGGGATGGGGCGCATGGGAACCTCCCTTTCGGGCTCGGAGCCGGACGGGGCCTGAGCGGGCCCCTCGCCCCGCATCGCGGGTCCCGGCAGGAAGCCCCTGAATAGTAACGGATCCCCGAGCGGCGCGCGCCCGGGGATCCGCTCGCGGATGCGATCAGGCCGCGCCTAGCGGCGGCGGCGGAACTTCAAGCCGGCCAGCGACAGCAGGCCGAACCCCAGCAGCCCCAGCGTGCCCGGCTCGGGCACCGTGTGGAGCATCGCCTGTCCGTAGGTGCCTGTCGGCTTGAGGTAGCCGGCCGTCGAGGACTTGCCCACGGAGGCGGCCAGAAGCGAGTTCGCCTCGGTCACCGTCTGCGAGCTGAGCCCGCCGGTGTAGCGGAAGGCGCCCGTGCCCAGGCCGTCGCCGTTGTCGTAGACGACGTCCCAGATCGCGAGCTGGAGCGCCGACGCCTTGACCGCCGTGCCGGCTGCGGGGGCATAGACGTTGTAGAGCCACGCGGCCCGGCTGCCATGGCTCAATTGATCCGAGGAGAGCAGCTCGACCTCGTACTCCGTCGGCAGGCCGATGAAGTTCTCCAGATCGACGCAGAACGAGTAGCCGGAGAAGACGCCGTCGTTGGGCGGCAACGGATTGCCGAGCGTCCCGCCCAGGTAGGTGGCCATCTTCCCCGCCCAGACGCTGTAGTTGTGCCCCTGGAAGTGGATGTGCGCCGGGCTGGCGCCCAGTCCGTAGTCGAGGCCCAGGACGAGACCGGAGGCCGGGGCCGCTAGCAACGCGGCCAGTACCGCCGCAGCGAGAAGCCTATGGAGTTGCATGATGTTCTTCTCCTTCACGGCTGCTTGCTGTAGTTCAACCAACATTAACTCTATCCGAGAGTCGAAGCATCCGTCAAATCTTTTCTCTCCCAGGTGCTCGGGCTGGGGAACCGCTTTCCGCAACCCCGTCACACGCCCGGGGAGCGCCGCCCCGAGTGCACGAATGCGAGAACCCTAGTGTGGGCAACCGGTTGCGGACGATCCGGCCAGTCGGGCGAGCCGCTCCGGGGGCGCGGGAGCCCTCACTCGCCCCCGCCGGAATCGATCCGGCAGACGGAGAAGCGGTACTTGCCCGACGCCGTCGGCTCGATCCGCTCCACGAAGGCAACCTCGTGGCGCATCCGTTCGCCGAAGACCTCGCGCACCCGCCTGCCCAGCAGAGCCAGGCTCTCGTCGGTGAACCGGGCCTCCCGGACGACGCGCAGCAGCAGATGGTCGTAGCGGTCCTGGACGATCTGGGCCTGCTTGATGCCCGGGATGTGGATGATGAAGGTGTCGAGGATGGAGATGCCGAAGACGGGCACCCGATCGGGCGTGAAGAGGAAGTCGGCCTCGCGCCCCGAGACCTCCCGCAGTCTCGGCAGCCCTCGGCCGCAGGGGCAGGCCCCGGCCTCGGCCACGCCGTAGTCGCCGATCTCGTAGCGGATGAGCGGCATGGCCCGGTTCGACAGGTCGGTGAGGATGAGGGGCCGCGGCAGGTCGGCCCGCTCGCCGGCCAGCTCCACGAACACGCCTTCGGCAAACTCGTGCAGGCCTTGGTGCGCCTCGCACTCGGAGGCGATGATCGACAGCTCCTCGCAGCCGTAGCGGTCGAACACGGGGGCGCGGAACACCTCCTCGATGACCCGCCGCTCGGTCGGCGAGAGCACCATCGCCGTCGTGATCACGCCGCCGAAGGAGATCTTGCCGCCCCGATCCCGGACGTGCTCCGCCAGCCGGAAGATCGAGTGCGCATGGCCCATCAGGACGCGGGGGCGCTTCGCGCGCACCTGGGCGAGGAAGGCCTCGATGTGCGGCGGATCGAACCGCAGCGTGTCCAGGTAGAATGCCCGGGCGGTCATGGCGTTGCGCAGGCGCGCCCTCAGCGGCTGCGCGGCGGAGGTGTCGCCCCAGACCGCCGCCAGCCGGTCGCCCGGGAAGAGCCCCGCCCAGCCGTTGTGCCGCTCGGTCGCCGCCTTCTTCAGGCTCATGGCGGCGCGGTCGATGTCGACGTGCACCGGAACGCCCGTCGATCCTCCGGTGCGCTTGTGGACGACCTCCCCGCGGCTATAGCCGTCGGCGAGCGTCGCCCCGAGACCGTCGCGGATGTCGTCCTTGGTCAGCAGCGGCAGCCGGGCCAGATCGGCGAAGTCGCGCAGGTCCCCCGGCTCGAAGCCGCACGCCCGGAAACGCCGCCGGTAGAAGGGGTGCCCCGCCGCGGCGGCCACGATGTCGCGCAGTCTCGCCAGCTGCAGGGCCCGCAGCTCGTCGGTCGACAGGAACTGGCTCGCCGCGAGCGCCGTACGGTGGCGGCGCAGGTCGTAGCCGTCGCGCCGCAGGAAGGCGTCGTGGGTGACATGCTTGACCAAGGCGGCGACGAGATCCACCGAACCCCCTCCCCCCTGCTCTAGCCTCCCGCGCCGCTTCCGCCCCCGCCCCCGCGCGGCGTCCGGGCCCAGTCCCCCTCGTCCCGCCGGAAGAGCCCGGCCAGGGCGATGGCGAGGAGTCGCAGCAGCGTGGCCGGGCAAACCAGCAGGAGACCCAGGCGCCGGCGCGTCAAGCCGAAGTGCAGGGCGCCGAGCCCGACGTACGCCGCCAGGAGCGCCAGGGGACCGGCGGCCGCGGCGAGGGGCAGCGGAGGGCGGCGAGCGGGCTCGGCGAGCGCGGCGGCGAGCGCCAGCGCGAAGGCGAGCAGGGCGACGAGCGCCACGAGAGGCCGGCTCAGCAGGACCAGCGTCCAGCCCACCTCGATCCAGGCCGGGCGGCGATGCCGCAGGCCCGCGACGATCCAGGCCGGCCCCTGCCGCCGGGCGAGCTTCAGGTTCCCGCCCGCCCAACGCGTCCGCTGCACGCGCAGCTGTGCCTGGCCGGCGGGAAAGGGGGAGCGCACCGCGGCCTCGGCGACGAAACGCACGCGGATGCCCCGTCGCGCCAGCTCCAGGCTGTACTGGGCATCCTCGACGATCGAGTGCGCCCGCCAGGGGAGTCGGCGCAGCAGGTCGCGATGCAGGACCATGCCCGTTCCGCGCAGCAGCACGAGCCCCCCCCACCGCGACTTGGGGGCGTAGAAGAACTCGTTCTCCATGTGATTGCCGAGGGCCAGGGCGTAGCTCGTCGCCGATTCGTCCGGATTCGAGGCGACGTTGTTGAGCTGCAGGGCGAGGTCGCCTGCGCCCAGCAGGCGGTCGGCGGCCCGCAGCGCGTGACCATCGATCTCGCAATCGGCGTCGAGGACGAGGATGGCGTCGTGCCGGGCCAGGTCGATGCGCTCGAAGGCGTAGCCGAGCGCGTGGCCCTTTCCCGCGCGCGCGGGGTCCCGGCGCTCGAAGCACTCGACGCCGCGATCCCGGGCCACCTCGGCGGTGCGGTCGGCGCAGTTGTCGGCGACCACGTGGACGGCGAAGGATCCGGCGGGGTAGTCGAGCGCCCGGCACGAGTCGAGCGTCCGGCCGATGCCCTGCTCCTCGTCGTGGGCCGGGATGACGATGGCGAAGGAGGATCGCGCCTCGCCCGCGAGCGCCGACGGACGGGGGCGGCGCGGGAGGGCCGCGACGGCCAGCGCCCAGAAGGTGCCGGCCATCGCCGTCCCCGCCAGGACCGCCGGCGCGGCGCACGCCGCCAGAATGTTCTGGATCGGGATCATGGACGGCCGCCGTCTCCCTGGCCGAGGCCCCCCTCGCGCCGCGGCCCGCGGAGTCGCGGCGCGTCGAGAAGACCGCGCCAGAAGCCGAGCAGGAGCCCGGCGGGAATGACGAGCAGCGACACGGCGACGCGCGCCGCCTCGGCGCCGAGGCCTCCCAGGCGCAGCCCCTCGACCCCCGCGGCCAGGGCCCAGCCGCCGAGGACGATCGCCGCCACGGCGCCGGCCGCCCGCGCCCCCCACCCGATGAGGATCGCCGGCAGGAGGAGGCACAGAGCCGTCGCCAGGACGAGCGGCCAGGGCACTTCGCGCGGATGCCGCGCCATCAGCCGCGCGCGCCCGCGCCCGTAGCGGGTCATCTGGCGCAGGAGGGCGCCCGGGCTGGAGCGGGGGCGATACTCGACGGCCAGGTCGGGATGCAGGTAGGCGGGAAGACCCGCCGCGGCGACGCGGCAGTTGAACTCCACATCCTCGCAGGCGTCGAAGCGCTCGTCGTAGCCGCCGAGCCGCTCGAGACAGGCGCGCGTGTAGGCCGCCCCCGCCGAGCGCGGGTCGCGCGGGCCCGGGGACCCGCCGAAGATGTCCGAGGAGGGGTGGTGGCCGAGCCGCGAGTGGCGCGCCGCCGAGATCGCCCGGGCCCACTTGCCGTCGGCCAGGCGGATCAGCGGCTGCGGGCGGCAGAGACAGGCCGCCCCTGTGGAGGCGAAGATCTCGATGGCGCGCTGCAGGTAGTCGGAGCGCGGCAGCGCGCAGTGGCCGTCGAGGAACAGCACGTGCTCTCCGCGGGCGGCGCGGGCGCCGGCGTTGCGTCCGGCGCTGCTCAGGCGGCGCGGATTCCCGATCAGGCGCAGCTCCGGATGGTCGCGCATCGCCGCGCGGACGATGTCCGGCGTGCCGTCGCTCGATCCCCCGTCGACGACGAGCACCTCGAAGCCCCCCGGCGGCGGCGTCTGGCCGAGGATCTCCGCCAGCAACCGGCCGATGTCGCGCGCCTCGTCGAGCACGGGAAGCACGACCGACAGCGCCAAAGGCCGATCATCCGCTGGAGTTGGATTCGCCCTGCCCATCGCCGGCGGGTGTCCCCTTGCGGTAGCCGTAGTAGTAGCCCGAGTCGCCGTACCCCAGCCCCGTCTCCCGCAGGTTGCCGACGACGAGCCCGAGGATGTTCGCGTCCATGCCGACGCAGATGTCCCGCGCCCGGGTGAGCATCGGCCGGGTCGTCTTTCCCGCCATGGCCATCAGGATCACGCCGTCGGCGAAGGGCAGGACCGCCGAGGCGTCGGCCACGGGAACGAGGGCCGGCACGTCGATGAGCACGAGGTGGTAGTCCCGGCGGAAGGTCTCGAAGGCCCGGGCCAGCTCCGGCGTGCGCAGCAGCAGGGCGGGGTCGTCGCCCTCCGCCGGCGGGAGGACCAGGTCGAGGCTCGCCAGGCCGGTGTTGAGGATGCACTCGGCGAGCGGCAGCTCGCCCCGGAGAGCGGCGCCGAAGGGGCGCGGGACCTTGATTCCGAAGTGCGTGTTGAGCCGCGGCGCGCGGAAGTCGAGGTCCACGGCCAGGATCCTGCGGTCGGGATGGAGCGCCAGCGCCGCCGCCAGGTAGGCGACGGTCGTGCTCTTCCCCTCGCCCCGCTCGGCGCTGGTGACCACGAGGACGCGCAGGCCGTCGCGCTGGCTCCTGCGCCACAGCCGCGCCTCCAGCTTGTGGATCTCGGTGGCCAGCAGCCAGTCGTCGTTCAGCCGGTCAAGGATTCGCATCGCGCACGCCTCCCGGATCGATCACCTGCACCGGCACCCCGACGACGGCCCACCGCTGCAACACGCGGCCCCGGACGGCGAAGAAGCCCAGCGTGATCAGCAGCAGGCCCGCCAGGGCGAGGGGAACCCAATGCCGCCGCGGCCAGCGGCGATGGACGGCGAGGCTCGTCAGCAGCGGTGTCGTGCCCAGGATGGGCTCCGGCACCACCCGGGCGAAGTCCTCCATCGAGCGCAGCACCGGATCGAGGACCTCGCTCAGGAAAGCGACGCCCGCCCCCAGCAGGGGGCCCAGGAGCAGCGCGGCGAGCAGGATCCTCGTCTTGTTCGGGCGGCTGGGCTTCAGCGGCAGCGGCGCCGGGTCGAGGACCTCGATCCTCACCCCCAGCTTGGTCATCTCCACCGCGCGGCTCACGTCGCTGGCGACGAGCTGGGCCTGGAACGACTGCAGGAGCCGTCGGCTCGTCTCGACCTCCTCCTCCAGGCGGGCGCGCTCGATCTCCCCTCCCGGTCGCGACTGCGCCTGGCGCCGGTACTCGGCGATGGCGTCTCCGAGCAGGGCCGCCGCGTCCCGCTGCGCGTCCAGGTCGAGCTTCGAGAAGATGTAGCCGGTGAGGACATCCAGCGCCTCGGCGCTCGCCTCCGGGCAGTGCCGCGCCGAGACCAGCTCGACCTGCTGGAGCAGCCCCCGGCGCAGCGCCCCCAGCGCCCCGAGAGGGGGCCACTCCCCCGTCTCGATCGCCTCGGCGGACAGGCGCCTGCGCAGCTCGCCGCGCAGGGCGTCCGTGAGGCTGCGGCCCAGCTCGACGACCTCGGGATCCCGGAGGACCGGATCGGGGTCGATCGCCGGGCCGAACGGCGAGAGCGTCTCGGCGTAGGCGTCGAGGCGCAGCCGCGCCAACGCCGTCTCGTCGGTGATCCGCCGATAGAGCGCCTCCGCCGGAACGAGCATCCCCTCGCGGATCGTGCCCGACCGCAAACCGCGCTCGATGGCCGACAGCTGGTGGCGCTCCAGCGCAGCCTCCGCCCTGCGCAGCTGTTCCTGGTAGATCAGCAGCTGCTCCTTGCCGAACTCGTGGGCCGCGCGGATGCGCTCCAGCGACTCCTGGCTCGAGGTGTCGACGAAGAGCTCGGTGATCCACCTGGCCAGCGTCTGGGCGAAGGCCGGGTCGTAGTCGGCGACGACGACCCGGTAGATCCCCGGCCCGTCTCGACCGAAGCGGATCCGCGACTGCAGGTTGGACACCAGGATGCGGATCGCCATCTCCTCGACGCCGACGCCTGGCGTCTTGCCGGCCTCCTCCTGCGCCTGCTGGCGGATGACCGGGTCCTCGGCCATGCGCAGCAGGCGGATGACCCGCTCCAGGAAGGGACGGCTGCTGATCCTGCCGACCAGCCTGGCCATCCGCTCCTCGTCGGCCCCGAAGCGCCCCGTGGAGCGCAGGGAGCCACCCATCAGATCCTGCAGCTCTCCGGCAAGGAGCTGATTCTCCTGGATCATCAGCGTGACTTCCGACTCGTATTCGCTGGGCACGAAGGCCAGGGCGATGAGCGCCGCGCAGAGCGTCGCCGCGGTGCTCACCAGGATGACGCCCTTGCGCCGCCAGAGAAGCCGGCCGTAGTGCTTGAGATCGACCGTCCTGTCCATCGAAGCCGTCATGTCCCCCCCCGCGCCGGGGCGGCCGGCGCTCGCCGAGAGCCGATCACCGGGAGAGCAGGATCAGGCTGACCGCCACGGAGAGCAGGGGAGCGAATCGCCCCACACCGCCCATCAGCTCGTCCCAGGTCGATCTCCTGCCGGGCACGGTGATCGTGTCGCCGGCCCGCAGTTCGATGTCCGCCGCCGGGCGCGCCGAATCGAGATAGCTCTGCAGGTCGAGCCGGTAGGCAACCGCGCCCCGCTCCGTGGGCCGCGTCAGGCGCACCCGGCTCAGGTCGGCGTTGGGCAGGCCGCCGCCCGAGGCGGAGATCGCCTCGACCACGCTCGCCGCCGCGCTCAGCCGATAGGTTCCCGGCGCGCGCACGGCGCCGAGGACCTGGAACCGATCCCCGGTGACGACGCTGCCGACGAGCGAAGGCACGAGGACCGTGTCCTTCGGTCGCAGCGACGGCGGGGGCTCCTTGTCGGCATGCTCGACGCCGCGCGAGAGGTCCGCGGTCACGGTGCGCTGCCCATCCCCTTCGGCCTCGTCGCGGATGATCTGCACGCGGGCGAGATCCGCCTCCGGCGTGGCGCCGCCGGCGTTCAGGATGACCGACCAGAGGTCGGGGATCGAGCGGAATCCGTAGCGGCCCGGGGCGCGCACCTCGCCGACCACTGTGACGCTGCGGCTGTTGTACTGGGCCACGGCCACGACTACCTCGACGATGCTGGGGTCGAGCAGTCGGTAGCGCTCGGTCAGCAGCGGCGTCAGCTCGGCCAGCGTGCGGCCCTTGACCTCCACCTCGCCGACCAGCGGGAGACGGAGCCGGCCGGTCGGATCCACGGTCGCCGCCCCCGTCAGCTCGGGCCTCTGCCAGACCTGGATCTCCAGGACGTCGTCGGGGCCGAGCCGGTAGTCTCCCTGCTCCGCGCCGCCGGCGACGGCCTGCGCGAGCGCGGGGCCCGCGGCCGCGAAGGCCAGACCGTGAACCAGTAGGACGGCGAGAAACCGCATCATCGTATCCTCCCCACCTTGTCCCGCAGCGCGGCGCAGAACTGCGCGAACCGCTCGGCCTGCTTCTCGAAACTGAACGACTCGGCCGCCCGCGCCGCCCCCGCCCTGGCCAGGGCGCGGGCCCGAGCCGGATCGGCCAGGGCCGCGGCGATCGCCTCCGCCAGCGCCCCGGCATCGCCCGGGGGCGCGAGCCAGCCGGTGCGGCCGGGATCGATCAACTCGCCGACCCCGCCGACATCGGTCGCCAGCACCGGAGCGCCGGCGGCCATGGCCTCCAGGACGACGTTGGGCATCCCCTCGGTCAGCGAGGGATTGACGACGAGATCGGCGGCCGCCAGATAGGGGCGGATGTCGGGCCGGAACCCGGCGAGCACGACCCGTCCCTCCAGGCCCCCCGAGGCGATCTGCCGCGCGAGGGCCGGCGCCTCCCGCCCCTCGCCCAGAATCACCAGGCAGATGGGCGGGTCGGCCCCGGCCAGCAGCCGCATCGCCTCCACGAGGCCGCGATGGCCCTTCTCCGCGCTCAAGCGCCCGGCGGCGACGAGGACTCTCGCGCCCCGGGGCAGGCCGAACTCCCCGACCGGATCCGCGGGGGTCGTCTCGCCCGCGCTCTCGACGCCGTTGGGCAGGACCTGGATCCGGTCCCGCTCGACCCCGCGGCGGGCGAGCAGCTCGCGCGTCGCCGCGGAGACGCACAGGAGGCTCTCGAAGCGGCGCAGGAGCCGCCGATCGAGCCACTCGTAGGCCCTCACCCGCCGGTTCTCGGCCGTGTAGCCGCGCACCATCGGCACCTGCAGGACTCGCGCCCGGCGGCGCGCCAGGTAGCCGACCAGGTTCGACTTGTATCCGTGGGTGACGAGGATCTCGGCGCCGCAGCCGGTCAGGAAGCGCGCCAGCTGCCCCGCCGCGGCGGGGCTGAACGGGGAGCGGGTGTCGACGAGGAAGGTCTCCAGGCCGCGCGCCCGCGCCCGCTCGATCACCTCGACCGAGGGCCGGTTCTCGCGGAACGAGCCGACGATCGCCCTCCACCCCCGCTCGCGCAGCCGCGCGCTCAGCTCGACGATCTGCTTCTCCGGGCCGCCGGCGAAGTTGCTGGCGACGAGATGGCAGACGACCCCGCCCCGGGAGGCGAGTTCCGCCCGGCCGGCGGCTCCGGGGGGGGCGGGCGCGCCGCCCGCATCCGCCGCTGCGGAGCGTGTCGCGCGCACGCCGCTCGCCATGGGTCCCATCGGCCGATTCTCCCCCGTCGTCCGCGGCGCGCGCTACTAGCGCGCCCCCCGCCCGAGGATCATCACGCTGATCGTCTTCAGGATGATCTTGATGTCCAGGAGCCGGGAGCGGTGCCGCACGTAGAACAGGTCGTACTGGACCTTCTTGCGGACATCCTCCACGCTGCCGTCGTAGTCGCGCTCCACCTGCGCCAGCCCGGTGATGCCCGGATGCACGCTGAGGCGCTGCGTGTAGTCGGGGATCTGCCCGCGCAGCTGCTCGACGAAGCGGGGCCGCTCCGGCCGCGGCCCGATCAGGCGCATCTGTCCCTGGAGGACGTTGATCAGCTGCGGCAGCTCGTCGAAGCGCAGCTTGCGCAGGACGCGGCCGACGCGGGTGATTCGCGGGTCGCGCGCGCTCGCCCAGACCGGCCCGGTGTGCTTCTCCGCCTCGGGCACCATCGTGCGGAACTTGTAGATCAGGAACACCTGGCCGTGCCCGGGAGTCCGGCGGCGCTCGGCGGGCTCGGCGGAGGCCGCTCCCCCGGGCCGGCGTCGACGCTCGAGCCCGACGCGCTCCTGGCGGTAGAAGACGCCCCCCGCGGGGGGCTCGAGCTTGATCGCCAGGGTGAGCAGCAGCATCAGCGGCGAGGCGATGATGAGCAGGACGAGCGCCGCCAGCCGCTCCCAGAGCCCGACGCTCCCCGCGCGGCTCGAGGCGGGCAGGCGCACCGCGGCCTGCGGCGGGGGGAGCTTCGTCCAGGGGGCGAAGCTGAACCCCTGACTCGCCGCCGGAGGCCCCGCGGGGCTCTCCCGGCCGCTCTCCTGTCGTCT
>VGIY01000066.1 GCA_016867695.1 Candidatus Eiseniibacteriota bacterium
GCAGCTCGCGGACGATGGCCGCTTCGGTTCCGGCGTCGACGCTGGAGAGCGTGTCGTCGAGCAGCAGCAGATCGGGCTCGAGGAGCAGCGCCCGGGCCAGCGAAGCGCGCTGGCGCTGTCCGCCGGAGAGCGTCACCCCGCGCTCGCCGAGCAGCGTCGCCAGCCCGCGAGGCATGTGGGCCAGGTCGTCGTCGAGGAGCGCGCGCGAGGCCGCCCGCGCGACGCTGTCGGGGTCCGCGTCGGGCACTCCGTAGGCGATGTTCTCGCAGAGGCTGCGCGAGAAGAGGAAGGCGTCCTGGGGCGCGTAGCCGGCGATCGCCCGCGCGGCGGAGAGGCTGCGCTCGCGCAGGTCGAGGCCGTCGAGCAGGATGCGCCCCGCGCTCGGGTCGTGGAGACGCAGGATGAGCTTCAGAAGCGTGCTCTTGCCCGAGCCGGTGCGCCCGACGACGCCCAGCGTGCGGCCGGCGCCCACCCGGAACGAGATGTCCAGCAGCGCGTCGACTCGCGCACCGGGATAGCGGAAGGAGACGCGCTCGAACTCGATCCGCGGCCGCGGTCGAGCGGTCACCGGCCCGCCGGCGATCTCCGGACGGGCGGCAAGCAGGCCGTCGATGCGCGCCGCCGCTCCGGCGCCGCGCTGCAGCATGCCGATGACGAAGCCGACGGCGACGACCGGCCAGGTGAGCTCCGCCAGGTAGGCCGAGAAGGCGACCAGCCCGCCGAGGCTGAGCCGCCCCTCCATCACCATCCGGCCGCCGGCCAGCAGCGCGATCGCCAGCCCCGAACCCGCCAGGGCGCCCATGGCGGCGATGAAGAGCCCGCGCAGACGGGCCACGGCCATGTTGGCCGCCAGGTACTCCTCGTTCAGCTCGCGGAAGGCGAGCGCCCGGCTATCCTCCTGCGCGTAGGCGCGCAGCACGCGCGTGCCGGCCAGGTCCTCCTGGACGCGCGCGGAGAGCAGGCCGAAGGCGTCCTGCACGCGGCGCGAGCGGGTGTGCAGCGCGCGACTGAAGAAGAAGGTCACCAGCGAGATCAGGGGGTAGGGGGCGAAGGCGATCAGGGTCAGCCGCGCGTCGATGGCGATCATGAGCGCGATCGAGAGCGCCAGAGTGACCGTCATCGAGAAGGCGTACATCAGGCCCGGGCCGACGACGTCGCGCAGGGCGCCGAGGTCGTTGGTGAAGCGTGCCATGAGGTCGCCGGCGCGCGTCCGTCCGAAGAAGGAGACATCCAGTCGCTGGACGTGGCGGAAGAGGTCGTTGCGCAGGTCGTATTCGATGCGCCGCGAGCAGCCGATCAGGAGCCAGCGCTGGAGGTAGAGGAAGACCGCGCCCAGCGCCGCCGCGCCGACCATGGCCAGGCCCAGGCCGCCGACGCGGGCGAGCGGGGCGCCCGCCTTCAGCTCGTCGATGGCCAGCTTGAGCAGCCAGGGAATGGCCCGGGTGGCCGCGGCGGCGATCAGCAGGGCGAGCAGGCCGAGGAGAAGCGTGCGCCCGTTGCGGCGCAGATAGGGGAGCAGGATCCGCAGGCGGCCGATGACCTACCTCCGCTCCGGTGCCGTCAGCCCGGCGGGCGCGCCGCTCGATTCCGGGGGCTCCGTCCCGCCGGCCGGGCGGCTCTCGACGCCCTCGGGCTCATCCGCTGCCCCGGCCTCATCCGCCGCTGCCCCCGGCTCATCCGCCGCTGCCCCGGGCTCATCCGCCGCTGCCCCGGGCTCATCCGCCGCCGCCTCGGCCCCATCGTCCGCCTCCTCGGCGTCGCCTCTCGCCGTCGAGCCCGCCGCGCCGCCCGCCCGCTCGGTCGCCGCGGAACGCGCCTGGGGAGGGCAGACCGGCCAGCCGTCCTGGAAGAGACCCAGCCCGCCCAGGGCCACGGCGTCGGCGGTCCCGCGTTCGATACCGCAGTCGACCGTGCCGGCCGAAAACGTGCGCGGCTCGAGCGAGAGGGGGATCTCCCCCGGCGCGTAGGCGTAGCCGGTGAAGTGGTAGAGCGGGACGTAGTTGCCCTCCCAGCGCTCCGTCGTGGTCACGATCGCGGTGCCCCCCAAGGGACCCGGCCAACCCTGGGTGGCGAGTTCGATGCCTTGGTCCGGAAAGCAGGGTCCGTGTCCGGTGAAGACGAAGGCCTCCTTGTCGTATTCGCCGAAGCCGAATCCCGCGCCGCACCACGCCTTCGGCTCGCTCCAGGCGGCGACGACGAACCAGAGGATCGGCTCCTTCGTGTCGACGCGCACGACCTGATCCTCGCAGCGCGAGATCCCGTAGCGGACGTCGAAGGCGTGGCACCAGCCTCCTTCGGGGGCGTCGGTGGTGTACTGGAACGACTGGGCGACGTGGACGATGAACACGCCGTTCTCGAGCGAGGACAGCGCGTCCGCGCCTCCGGCGTTGTCCGCGCGCTCAGCCCCGGCCGCGGGCCCGGCGCCGTCCGCGTCGCCCGGGCCGCCCGCGCGCTCGACCGCGGCTGCGAGCCCCGCGTCGCTTGGGTCGCCGGCTTTGCCCGCCGCCTCCGCGGCAGTGACCGTGCCGGCCGCCGCGAGGACGAGAACGATCCACACGAATCCACGAGCCATGTCGCGCCTCCCCTGCGGGGGGATCCCCGGGAGCTCAAGTGCCTTTCGGGCCCGGCCGCGCCGGAGGAACATGATACACGCGATTGTCGTGCCGCGGGAGGGCCGGAGGCAGGGCCCGAGGCAAACTCGCGGCAACCGAGGGAGCGCGAGGGGACGCCCCGGCGGCAGCGCATCTCCTGCCCCGGGGGGCGGTGGCGCCCGAGCGCGCGGCGTTCAGGGCCCGCAAGGCCGGGAACTGGCGTTCCCGAAGGAGGTTGATGCCTTGGTGGCAAGGCGCGTGCGCATGCGCTAGGATCACCGCCCTGTTGTCGGCGAGTGCCCCGGCGGCGGCGGCGGCGAGGAGAGTCGAAGCGCGAGCGGGAGGAGCTCGGCCCCGGACGGTCGCCCGAGCCCAGCGGTGAAAGGACAGGCGGATGACGACGCAGCGGGTCGAGACGGCGCAGGGTCTAGCGGGTCCTGCGGAGGCGGCGCAAGGGCGGGCGGCGATCCTGGAGCTGGCCGGGGCGCGGGAGAGGATCCTCGCCCAGGTGCGCAAGGTGATCGTCGGTCAGGACCAGGTGATCGACGAGCTCCTCCTCGGCCTCTTCGCCGACGGCCACTGCCTGCTGGTCGGGGTGCCGGGGCTGGCCAAGACGCTGCTCATCTCGACGCTGGCGCGGGTGCTCGATCTCCAGTTCCACCGCATCCAGTTCACGCCCGACCTCATGCCCGCCGACATCACCGGCTCCGAGATCCTCGAGGAGAATCGCGCCACGGGGCAGCGCGCCTTCAAGTTCGTGCGCGGTCCCGTGTTCGCGCATCTCGTCCTGGCCGACGAGATCAACCGCACGCCGCCGAAGACCCAGGCGGCGCTCCTGCAGGCGATGCAGGAGAAGGAGGTCACCGCCGCGGGGCAGACCTTCGCCCTGGATTTGCCCTTCTTCGTGCTCGCCACGCAGAACCCGATCGAGCTGGAGGGCACCTACCCCCTGCCCGAGGCGCAGCTCGACCGCTTCATGTTCAACATCCGCGTCGATTATCCCAGCGAGTCCGAGGAGATCGAGATCGTCGGCGCCACCACCGGCGATCGGGTCCCGGCGCTGGAGCGCGTGATGGGCGCGGCCGACATCGTCCGCCTGCAGCGCGTCGTGCGCCAGGTTCCGGTGTCCGCCCCCGTGACCGGCTACGCCGTGCGCCTGGCGCGCGCCACACGGCCCGGCGACGGCGGGCCCGACTTCGTCCGCGAGTGGGTCGCCTGGGGGGCCGGACCGCGCGCCTCGCAGTACCTGATCCTCGGCGCCAAGGCGCGGGCGATCCTGCGCGGGCGCGAGACGCCGGCGGTCGAGGATGTCCGCGCCGTGGCCCCGGCGGTTCTGCGCCACCGCATCGTCACCAACTTCAACGCGGAGGCCGAGGGCGTGAAGCCCGACCGCATCATCGAGATGCTCATCCGCGAAGTGCCGGAGAAGGCCTAGTGGCCCGCCGGGGCGATGAGCGCAGCCTGCTCGATCCCTACATCGTCAGCAAGCTGCGGCGGCTCGATCTGATCGCCCGTCTGGTGGTCGAGGGGTTCATCACCGGCCTGCACAAGAGCCCCTATCACGGCTTCAGCGTCGAGTTCGCCGAGCGGCGCCCTTACATACCCGGCGACCCGATCCGCTCGGTCGACTGGCGCGTCTACGCCAAGACCGACCGCTACTTCATCAAGGAGTTCGAGGAAGAGACGAACCTGCGCGGCAACCTCCTGCTGGACATCAGCTCTTCGATGACCTACCGCTCCAGCGATCGGCTGCTGACCAAGCTGGAATACGCCGTGCTGCTTTCCGCCGCCCTCGCCTACCTGATGGTCCATCAGCAGGACGCCGTCGGGTTGCTGACCTTCGACGAAGCCATCCGCCGCTGGATCCCCGCGCGCAGCGTCGCTCCGCACTTGCGCGTCGTGCTCGGGGAATTGGCGCGCCTCGATCCGCGGGCGCCCGAGCAGGCGACCGGCCGCGGCACCCGCATCGGCGAGAGCCTGCACTACCTGGCCGACCGCCTCCGCCGCCGCGGGCTGGTCCTCGTGCTCAGCGACCTGATGGACGAGCCCGAGCGCGTGCTCGCCGGGTTGAAGCACTTCCGCCACCGCCGGCATGAGGTCGTCGTCTTCCACATCCTCGATCCCGCCGAGATCGAGTTCCCGTTCCGCGAGGAGACGGTCTTCGTCGATCTCGAGACGCGCGAGAAGCTGAGCACGGTGCCCTGGGAGCTGGCCCGGGAGTATCGCGCCCGCACGGCGCGCTGGCGGGAGGCCTACCGCCGCACCTGCGCCGAGCACGCCATCGACTACGCCGAGATCCGCACCGACACGCCCTATGACGTCGCCCTGCTGCGCTACCTGGAGAAGCGGCGGAGGCTGCACTGATGGGTCCGCTGTCGTTCCTCAACGGGGCCTTCCTGGCGGCGCTGGGCGCGGCGGCGCTGCCGATCCTGATCCACCTGCTCAGCCGCCGCCGCGCGCGCGAGGTCCCCTTCGCGCAACTGCGCTTCCTCGACGAGATCACCCGCCGCAAGGTGCGCCGCCTGCGCCTGCACCAGTGGCTGCTGCTCCTGCTGCGGACGCTGGCCGTCGCCTGCCTCGCCCTGGCGCTCAGCCGGCCGGTCTGGCATGGGCCGGGCGCGGCGCGCCAGCGCGGATCCTCGACGGTGGCGATCCTGATCGACGACAGCTACAGCATGGAGGCGCGCCTGGACGCGGGAGCGCTCCTCCCGCTCGGCGGCGATGGCCCGGGCGGCGGGTCGACCCGCTTCGCCGAGGCGCGCCGGCGGGCGCTAGAGGTGATCGGCCTACTCGAGGAGGGAGACCGGGCGATCCTCGCCTTCGCCGGCGAGCCGGTCCGTCTGCCCTACGAGAGCAGCGTGCGCGACGCGATGCTGCTGCGCGAGGAGGTCGAGCGGGCCCGGCCGCGGCCCGTGCGGGCGAACCTGGCCGCGGCGCTCGAGCGGGTCCACCCGCTGCTCGCCGCGGCGCGAACGCTCAATCGCGAGGTCTTCGTCATCTCCGATTTCCCCGCGGACCAGGCCGAGGAGCTGTTGAGCGAGCGGGGCCGCCGCGCGCAGCCGGGCGGAGCGCGGAACGGTCCGCTGCTGCCCCTGCCCCCCGAGACGCGCGTCTACCTCGTGCCCGTGCCCGCCGGGGAGGCGGACAATGTCTCGATCACCGGCGCCTTGCACGAGGCCCTGCCGGGCGCGCCCGGCGGAAGGGTGACGGTGCGCCTGCGCAATCATGGAGAGGCGCCGGTGGACGACCTGCTCGTCCAGGCCTTCGAGGAGACGACGGGCCGTCTGCTGGCCGAGGGATTCGTCGATCTCGGGGCGCGGTCCGCCGGGCAGATCGTCCTCACGCCGTCCGCGGCGCCCGCCGCGGGCCGACTGGCGGTGCAGTGCGCCGCCGACCTCCTCGAGCGCGACGACCGCCGCCTGGTCGCCGCCGCCTCGTCGAGCCGCGTCCGCGTGCTGCTCGTGCTCGGCGGCCCCGAATCCGACCCGCAGGTGGCCGCCGAGGCCCGCTTCCCCTTGCTGGCGCTGGATCCATGGGGCGGAGAGGGCGACTCGGGAGGGGAGGCGCCGCTCTTCGAAGTGGCGGCGCTGCCCGAGGCCGAGCTGGGCCTGCGGGGGAGGATCGACGCCGACGTCGTCCTGCTGCTCAACGTGGGCCGCCTGAGCGCCGCCGCCGCCGAGCTCCTGGCGCGATTCCGCGAGGAGGGGGGCGGGATCCTGGTCGCCCTCGGAGCCCGGGCCGACGCGCGCCTCTACAACACGCTGGTGCTGCCGAAGCTGGCCGCGTCGCGACTGGAGAACATCGAGGGAGACCTCGACCCGACGACGCGCTTCACGCTGCGGCCGGCGCTCGCCGGCCACGAGATCTTCGAGGGATTCCCCATCGCCCCCGGCGGGGCGCTCAGCGGCGCCGCCTTCCAGCGGATCGTCGGCGTGCGCCCCGGAGCCGAGGCGCGCGTGCTGGCCGAGTTCTCGGGCGGGCGTCCGGCGCTCGTGGAGGAGCCGGGCGTCCTGATCTTCGCCTCCGCGCTCGATCTCAGCTGGAGCGACTTCCCGACCAGCGCCGCCTACCTGCCCTTCCTTCACCGGGCGCTGCTGCATCTGGCCCGCGACGGGCTCGCCGATCGCCGGGAGCGGCTTGTCGGCGCGCCGCTTGGCGCGCCGCTGCCCGGAGCGGGCGGAGATCTGCGGCTGTGCTTCAGCGGGCCGGAAGGGCTGGAGCTGCCGCACACGATCCAGCAGACGGAACGCGGGCCGCGGCTGCTCTCGGCCCCGGCGCCCGAGCCGGGCTTCTACGAGCTGCGCCAGGAGGGGGCGGGCGGCCCCGTGTCGCTGGAGGTCTTCTCGGTCAACGTCGACCCGCGAGAGGGAGCGCTGGCGGCGATGAGCAGGGAGCAGGGCGAGCGGCTGTTCGGCGCCGAGGCCGTCGTGCTCCCGCCGGAGCGCGAGATCAGCCGCGCGGTGCTCGAGACGCGCTACGGGCGGGAGCTCTGGCGGCTCTGTCTCCTGCTGGCCGTAGGGCTGCTAGTCGCCGAGAGCCTGCTGGCGCGCGGGCGGATGCTGGCCTGAGGGCGGGCCGGCCGACACCGCCGCGGCGGGGGGCGGCGTCGGGCCGGAAGGCGGGCGCCGGCACAGCTGCGCACAGGCGGCGACGGAGCGAAGCGCGGGAGGCGGCCCGATTCAGGTGATGCCGGCCCCGCTCCGGAGTCCCCAGCGATACCTCAACGCATCTTTGGTGCATCTAATGAGCGCATATTCATGAATATTGACCTTGATCGGACTAATATTCATGCAAATATGGAACCAATGATCTCACGACCGACCTTCGTGGCGATGATCTTCAGGGCCCTGGAGCGATCTCCGATCGTTGCGCTCCTGGGTGCGCGCCAGTGCGGGAAGACGACGCTGGCCCGGTCGCTGGCGGAGACTCGGCAGGCCACGGTCTTCGACCTCGAGTCGCCCGGGGATCTGGCCCGTCTCCAGAATCCGGAGCTCGCCCTCTCCGGCGCGAGCGGCCTCGTGGTCATCGACGAGATCCAGCGGCGGCCGGACCTGTTCGCGGTCCTCAGGGTCCTCGTCGATCGCCGGCCGGATGCCGGTCGCTTCCTGATCCTGGGCAGCGCCTCGCCCCGGCTCATCGCCGGCGTGTCCGAGTCCCTGGCCGGCCGCGTGGAGTTCATCGATCTCGGCGGGTTCAACCTGGAGGAGGTCGGCGCAACCTCGCTCACGCGCCTCTGGGTTCGCGGGGGACTGCCCCGCTCGTTCCTCGCCGCCTCGGACGAGGACAGCCAGGCATGGCGCGAGGGCTTCATCCGCACGTTCCTCGAGCGCGATGTCCCGCAACTGGGCATCTCGATTCCCGCGCCGGCCATGCGCCGGTTCTGGACCATGCTGGCCCACTGCCACGGCCAGACCTGGAACGCGTCGGAGCTCGCCCGGTCGATGGGTCTCGACAGCAAGGCTGTCAGGGGGTATCTCGATGTCCTCACGGCGACATTCATGGTCAGGCAGCTGCAGCCCTGGTTCGTCAGCATCGGCAAGCGGCAGGTCAAGGCGCCCAAGGTGTTCCTGCGGGACTCGGGTCTGCTGCACAGCCTGCTGGGCCTGCACACGCACGACGCCTTGACGGCGCATCCCCGCGTCGGCGCCTCGTGGGAGGGGTTCGTGCTCGAGCAGGCGCTCGAGATGATCCGCCCGGCGGACGCCTACTTCTGGGCCACGTATCAGGGGGCCGAACTCGACCTGCTCTTCGTCCGCGAGGGGCGCCTGCACGGCATCGAGGTCAAGTACAGCGAATCCCCCCGCGTCACCAGGTCGATGCGCATCGCCCTCGACGATCTGGGCCTGGAGCGGCTCTGGGTGATCCACCCCGGCGGCGGTCGCTTCGAGGCCGACGAGCGGATAGCCATGTGGCCGGCAGCCTCGCTGGGCGAGCTGGCCGGCGAACTCGCGTAGATCGGGGTGCCGGAGGAGGGATGTCATCACCGGCGCGCTGGAGAGGCGGACTCGCCTATCTCCTCCTCGGCGCCCTGCTGGTGGCGGCGCTCGTCGCGACGCGCTCATCCTCGACCCGCGTCCCCGGCGGGGCCGTGGCCCACCTCTCTCGCGATCCAGCCGGGGTCATGGGCACCGAATGCCGGCTGCGGATCGCGGCCGGTCGCGGTCAGGAGGCCGCGGCCGAGCAGGCCCTCGATCGGGCCGAGGCGGCGCTGCGCAGGGTCGAGGCCCTGATGAGCGTCTGGCTGGAGGACTCGGAGATCTCCCGACTGAATCGGGCCGCCGCCGGCGACACGATCCGCCTGTCCGCCGAGACCATTCACCTGCTCTCGCTCTCTCGGCGCTTCGCGCTGGAGACCCGAGGTGTGTTCGATGTGACCTGCGGGCCGCTCATCGAAGTCTGGAGACTCGCCGGCCGGAGAGGGCTTCGGCCTTCGCCCGGCGAGATCGAGGCGGCGCGGGCGGCGTCGAGCTGGGACGGGCTGGCGCTGGTCGAGGCGGGAGCGGTCAAGACCGGCGCGACCACGCGCGTCGATCTCGGCGGGATAGCGAAGGGATACGCGATCGACCTGGCCGTCGACGCGATGCGCGCCGCGGGACTCGCCGGCGGCCTGGTCGAGGTGGGGGGGGATCTCCGCTGCTTCGGCAGGGGACCGGAGGCGGGCCGCTGGAGGATCGAGATCCGCAACCCGTTCGCGGACGAGACCTGGGGCGCCCTGAGCCTCTCCGATCGCGCGGTCTGCACGAGCGGCGACTACGCGCGCTTCGCCACGATCGAGGGCGTGCGCTACAGCCACATCGTCGACCCGCGCACGGGACAGCCCGCCGGCGCCTTGCCCTCCGTGACGGTCGCGGCCGCCGACGCCGCCACGGCCGATGTCTGGGCGACGGCCTTGAGCGTGCTGGGAGCCGAAGGCATCGACCTCATCGACCCGGGCTCGGGGATCGAGGCGCTGATGATCCTCGGGACCGCGGAGAGCTTCTCGGTCGTCATGACGCCCGGGTTCGAGGCGCTGCTCGGGGAGCGTCCGGCGGAGTAGTGAGCGGCCGAAGCGGCGATCCGCGCGCCGCCGCGGCGCTCCGGCGCGCGAAGTGGCGATCCGCGCCCGCTGCCCGCGCACGCCGCCCGCGCACGCCGCCAGCGCCCGCCGACCGTGATCACCCGCGCCACTCGGTCTTGTCGACGGTCGATTCGAATTCGGCCAGGACGCGCTCCGGGAGATCCTCGTCCTTCGTCGCCTCCACGTCCGCGGGGCTCGGCCGGCCGACGTAGAGGAGCGCCTCCATCGGGCACTTCTCGACGGCCAGCATGAAGGGATCGCCCTCTTCGTTCGGGTCCAGCTTGCCGTAGTTGATCGACGGGATGCTCCCCATCATCTCGATCAGGGCGCTGTTCTTGGAGCAGGCCGTGCAGCCGATGCAGCCGACCCGGCAGACGTTCTTCACATCCTTCCCCGCGTCCTGGTTGGAGCAGGCGACGACGAGCATCCGTTCGCTCTTGAACGGGACCATGGTGATGATCTTGCGCGGGCAGACCTCGGCGCAGGCGCGGCAGCCGACGCACTTCGTGTAGTCGACGCGGGCCAGGCCGTCGACGACGTGGATGGCGTCGAAGCTGCAGGCACGGACGCAGTCCCCCAGGCCGAGGCAGCCGTAGGCGCACCCCTGGTAGCCGGCGACGAGGTTCGCCGAGGCGCAGCTCTTCACGCCGACATAGGGCGTTCGTCCCAGCCGCTGGCCGCTAGCGGCGGCGCAGTGGACGACGGCCCGATAGGGCCAGCTCTGGCCGACTTCCACGCCCATGACCGCGGCGATCTGCGCGGCGCAGCTCGCTCCGCCGACGGTGCAGAGCGTGACCGCGGCCTCTCCGCGCGCGACCGCCTCGGCGAACTCCCGGCAGCCGACGTAGCCGCAGCCGCCGCAGTTGGCGCCCGGCAGGACCGCGCCCACCGCCTCGACCCGCGGGTCGACAGGCACGTGGAAGGCGCGGTTGGCCCAGCCGAGGACGAGGCTCATGGCCCCCCCCAGGAGGACCATCGTCCCCCCCGCCAGCCCCACGACGAACCAGGTT